>JAJFJI010000253.1 GCA_021774205.1 Nitrosomonas sp. | reverse complement strand
ACAAAATTACAACTTCTAAAGTTTCAGTCAAACAACAGCGTATAATCCCGCCCTTTCCTTTGATTTAACTTTATGTCAACGCTAGCCTGGATTATTGTCGC
Organism: Nitrosomonas sp.; assembly: GCA_021774205.1. GTDB lineage: Bacteria > Pseudomonadota > Gammaproteobacteria > Burkholderiales > Nitrosomonadaceae > Nitrosomonas. The sequence continues at coordinate 3,591 of JAJFJI010000253.1, read as the reverse complement.
CAGCTTGTTTGGTGGTGTCTTGAGCCTGTTATTCGCAGCTTTTTTGACACTCAATACAAAGGCTTCATGGGTATCAATGCTGGTATCTTATGCAATTGGCGCATTGCTGGGCGCATCTTTCCTTAATACTTTACCAGAAGCGTTTAAACTTGCAGAAGATCCAACGGAAATTACAGTCACTGTACTGATTGGCATTCTGTTATTTTTCATTCTAGAAAAATTAGTTTTGTGGCGTCATTGTCATATGGATGAGTGTGAGGTGCACGATCCAATGCATGGTTATTCCAATACGCTAACATCCGATGATCATGATTTTGGCCGAAGTGGCATGATGATCATTCTGGGGGATACGTTTCACAATTTTGTGGACGGAATATTGATTGCTGCGGCTTTCCTCGTGGATGTGCAACTTGGGATTATCACTTCTATCGCAATTATCGCGCATGAAATCCCACAAGAAGCGGGTGATTTTATCATTCTCCTTAATTCTGGTTATACACGCCAACGCGCATTTTTAATGAATTTGTTATCCAGCTTTGCGACATTAGTTGGCGGCGTGCTTGCCTATTTCATGTTGCATAAAATGGACTATCTCATTTTGCCTCTATTAGGGCTTGCTTCAGCCAGCATGATTTATGTGGCCATGTCAGATTTAATCCCCGGGTTGCATAAGAGGCCCGAGATTAGAGCTACCCTTCAACAAGTTACATTAATATTGCTAGGAATTGGGACTATCTGGTTGGTTGGAGTTCTGTTTACGCACGAGCATTAATTTTTGTGTATTATGTCTTGTTGACAACTCAACCCACTTTTGCTTAACTTCGTGGCTGCATCAATAACGCCCATTTCCCAGTGTAACCACCGGTTTTTTTTCTTGTTATGAAGCCAATATCTGAAATATGGGTTAAATAAAAAGCGTGTAACTTTAGATGTCTGCATAGTTAAACCTAAAATCCTCAGTTGACCGCGACAGTAATAGGTAATCTCATGAAAAGAAGACGCATATTTTTCACTATGACACGCACCTTTAGGAGCAGAACGCGATGATGCTTATAGCACGCCGTTCTTTCTTTATATGTTAGCAATCATTGGTGGCAGCGGCTTGACGCAATTATCTTGTCTTGAAATATCTCACCGACAAGTGATGAGAACACCCTATGGAGAACCGTCTGGCCCGTTGACTTTTGGTAAAATCAACAATCATGAGATTGTTTTTTTAGCGCGCCATGGTCATGGCCATACTATTCCGCCTCATGTCGTAAATTACCGTGCCAATCTGTGGGCACTGCATTCGCTTAATCCAACACAAGTAGTGGCGGTTGCATCTGTGGGGGGTATTCGTGCTAATCTTACACCTGGCAAAATGGTAATTCCTAACCAGATAATAGATTATACGCACGGTCGTAAATTCACCTTTTTTGAAGATACGGATCAACCCGTTACGCATATTGATTTTACTGAACCTTATTGCCAGAAATCACGTGAATATCTATTGGAAGCCGCTAACAGGGCTAAAGTGAATGTCATCGATCATGGTGTTTATGCTGCGACACAAGGCCCACGTCTCGAAACCGCTGCAGAAATCAATCGCTTGGAACGTGATGGCGCAGATATGGTCGGCATGACAGGAATGCCTGAAGCAGCGTTGGCTAGGGAGCTGGGTTTACATTATGCAACCATTGCAGTTGTGGCAAATTATGCAGCAGGACGAGGGACAAATATCCATGGTATTCCATTAAAAGAAATTTATGCTATTTTAGACAAAGCAATGGTTGGTGTCAGAAATATTCTTGAAAGTCTGGTGAAATGTAATGGCGATTAAATCTGTTCTCAAAATGGGCGACCCACTACTGTTGGAAGTGGCAATGAATGTAGAAAAGTTTAACACGCCGGAACTTGATGCGTTGATTCTGGATATGCAGGACACCATGGCATCACTTGATGGCGCCGGTCTGGCCGCGCCACAGATAGGCATAAGTTTACAAGTTGTTATATTCGGGTTCGAAAAAAATACTCGCTATCCAGATGCTGAAGTAGTCCCTTTTACCGTCTTAATTAATCCGAAAATTACCCCATTAACAGAAGAGATAGAAGAAGGCTGGGAAGGTTGTTTAAGTGTACCTGGTATGCGTGGCATGGTGCCGCGATTTACCCGATTGCGTTATCAAGGGCTGGATCAACATGGCAATACTATAGACCGCAGTGTCGATGGATTTCACGCGCGCGTCGTACAGCATGAATGTGACCATTTACAAGGTATCCTTTATCCAATGCGTATAACTGATTTTCGCAAATTTGGTTTTACTGAGGTATTGTTTCCAGATCAAAACGGCATAGACGAATAAGTGAGGGGCGGAAGCTTGTTTCTCCTGCTTCAGCAAGGCGGATCACGCTTATTCCCTTGCCAAGAGACCTAACGCTACCAGTGGCGCTAAAAAGCTAACTGTATCCGCAAAAATCAAGTTGAAGGAGTACTAGATTAGAACAGAGCCGGTTTAACAACGACCAATATTACTACAGCGAATAAGATGACTACTGGGAGTTCATTAAACCAACGATAAAATACATGACCATGCTGATTAATGTCCTTTTTAAACAAAGAAACATACTTACCACAATAATAATGGTAAATGATCAGTATGATGACCAACGCAAGTTTGGCATATAGCCAATCACCAGAGAAACCATAACCAAGCCACAGCCATACACCAAAGACAATTGTCAGCAATGCGCCTGGCGTCATGATACCGAAATAAAGCTTGCGTTCCATTATCTTAAAGCGCTCATTCCCCGCTTGATCATCACACATGGCATGGTAAACAAACAATCGCGGCAGATAAAACAACCCGGCGAACCAGGTAACCATAAAAATAATATGTAAAGATTTTATCCAGAGCATGGGGTATTGTATTGTAAATACTGTTTGAGTGGTAGCAACTGAATAACTTTTATAAAGCACTAGTAAACTTTACGGTCAAAGGGTGCCATTTCATTTTTCACATGGACTAATGCTCCATTCCAACTAAAGCATGAGGAACGCGATGATGCAGACAGCACGCCGTTATTTCTTTGTTACTGCGCTGCAATTCATTGAAATAACACGTTATACCGTCTCATTGCGCCTTGCCAAAAAGAAACAACAACGCACGCTAAAAACCGCCCAACTGAGGATTTTAGGTTAAATAATTGCTACTGAATATTCAGCAAGCTACAATCAGCGGTTTTGGTAAATATTAACGCACCTTTTGGGCTAGCATCAAAAGCTGGGCAACTCAATAATCCACAAATATTGAAAACAGGGATTGTTTTCCCCAGATGTATTTAACTCAAAAAGGTGTCAGATTGAGGCGCAATTATGAATGATATAAAAATCTTAGCTGAACATACATACAAACTCATACTATCTACTTTCATCGCAATTATTTTATTACTATATACCCCACTTAGCGCTGCCGATGACCAGATGGAATTACTTAAATCCGCTTTCTCTGGAAAAACAGCAACGGTCGAGGAATTATTAGCAAAAGACATCAATCCTGATTGGCAAAATGATAAGGGCTTTACCGCGCTCATGGTTGCTTCACAATATGG
>JAJFJI010000252.1 GCA_021774205.1 Nitrosomonas sp. | reverse complement strand
GGTAAAAAATTCTTCCAAATAACTACGTCCACTCAGGCTTTTCAGGTGTTCAAATTCACTATCAGAGAACATTGAGTGAGCGATATCCAATGATGCTGTCTTATTAACAATTGCTTCTGCATCAATCCCGCAATCGTCATTTATTGTAACAATACAAGCGGCTAATCCTGCAGTATGGCTAAGATTGAATCGTAGGATCGGATCGCTTTTACTCAAACAAACTTCAGGTTTGCCATGCTCTGTATAGTGAAATTTCAGATCAGCGGGTTGTTTCTCAAGATATTTTGCAAGAACATTTCTAACTAATGCATGTGATACGAGATATAGGTGTCTATCCTCCGAAAAATGGAAACGATTATGTTTGTTGATCTCTTCTACCGAAAGTAATGATAAAAGTTTGGCGATTACGCCACTATTCTTGGTGTTGTCGGGGATTGCGAACCAAATGTGTGCTTCTTTTTGAAGCTTATCTAATAACATAGTTAAATGAGTCTATTTTTCATTATCATAGAACTCGACATGAATTTACAGTGTATTAGTTCATTAAATTTTGCAGCATTCCTACATCTACCCACCCTTTATCAGGTTTGAGACCAGCTTGCGCCGTAAAATAATGCGTTGGTTCACCTAAATCAGATAGAACGAGTGACGCACCCTCAAAATTTTGCTGAGCGGTATAGTCATTAATTGTAATAAGTGTTGGAATATTTGCTGCCAGTGAAGATTTTAATCCATTTTCTGAATCTTCTATCGCAATACATTGTTGCCCCGAAAGTCCAAGCTGCTTGAGTACCCAGTGATAAATATCGGGTGCGGGTTTTTTTTGGGGAACAATATCACCTGCGCCGATGATCTCAAACCAGTCAGGGGCATCTTCGCCGAATGTAGATTTCAGGAGCGTGGTTACATTCTCTGGCGTGGTTGTGGTTGCAATCGCAATTTTAATTTTTTCATTACGTAATTGTTGAATTAGGCGTGCAATGCCAGGACGTAGCGGAATTCTTCCCTGTTTTAACAATGATACATAATGCCTGGTTTTTGCCTGATGCAAATCCGAGATCAAATTGTTTATATCAATGCCAGTTGGTAAGTTAGGCTTATATTTATCAATAAAATAGCGAAGGCGTTCCTTGCCACCAGTAACAGATAGTAATTGTCCGTAAAGTTCAACATTCCAGCCCCAGTTTAGTCCAAATTCCTTGAATGCGGCATTGAATGCGGGACGGTGACCGTCCCGCTCGGTATCTGCTAGGGTGCCATCAACGTCAAATAGTACGGCATGAAGTTTATGATGATTATTTGAGTTCATTATCCTGAAATCCTCAGTTGGGTGGTGTTTAGAGTGCGTTGTTGTTTCTTTTTGGCAAGGCGCAATGAGACGGTATAACTCGTTATTACAACGAATTGCAACGCAGCAAAAAAGTAAGAACGGCGTGCTATAAGCATCATAGCGTTCCTCACCTGAATGGTGCGTGTCATATAGGAAAATATTAGTCTTCTTATCATGAGATTACTTATTACTGTCGCGGTCAACTGAGGATTTTAGGATTATTGAGATTTTGTTTGACTTGCGCGTTGGAGACGGTCAGTAATTGCCAGCCAGGCAGGATTATCAGGTGGCGCTTCAATCAACAGGCGGTCAAAACCTTTTTGATCAAATCGGCGTAATGTTGCATACAATTGACTGCCATAAGCAGTGGGTTCCTGAGGCATGGAAAACTGAACGATGTTTTTATTTGATATGCGAACTGAGATCGAAGCTGACCAAGTAATTACGGCTGCGCATAGGTTTTGTGCTTCCAATTCATGCGTGCGTTGCCATAGTGTTTGGGTTGGACAGATCTCTAACGGCGTTGCCGGTGCATAGTGTGAAGCCAGGGAGCCCGGTGTGCGCACCGTTGATTTTCTATCATTGCTAAGCGTAATTTTGTCATTTAATACGGTTTCCAGAGCTGAAAGTGGAATGCCGCCGGGCCTAAGCACGATGGCTGCCTCATCGTGAAAACTAACAATGGTACTTTCCAGGCCGACTTGACATGCCCCGCCGTCCAGAACCATATGAACCCTATCACCCAGTTCATCCTGTACATGGGCGGCGGTTGTTGGGCTTATTCGCCCAAAACGGTTGGCTGAAGGCGCAGCCAATGCTGTTTCTGCACCTAAAGCATTCAATAAGGCGAGTGCAATAGGATGACCAGGGATACGTAAGCCAACGGTATTTTGGCCGCCCGTCACATTTTGCGGTACATGTTGACTCCGTTTTAGTATTAATGTCAGTGGCCCTGGCCAGAAATGCGTTGCCAATTTCCAAGCAGATTTGGGTATTTCTTTTGCCCAATGCTGTAATTGAGAAATATGTGCAAAGTGAACAATGAGCGGATGATTTGTGGGCCGTCCCTTTATTTTATATATTTGACGTATCGCGGAGGGGATAGATATATCTGCACCAAGGCCATAAACTGTTTCTGTTGGAAAAGCAACCGTTTCACCTGCCTGTAACTGTCTAACAGCAGCAGCAATCTGCTTTTGTAATTCTAATGATAGGCTAGGGTACGACTGGAAATCGATAGAATTCTTTTTGTTAATGGGTGGTTTCTTTTCTTTGATCATATCCTAAAATACTTTGCATCAGGTATACGAGGTGATAGCAAATCCTGTGAATTGCAAGACTTGACCATGATTGTGCTATCCATTCTTTTCGGATCACGGATACAGACTCTTCCGCGATTGCCTGTTTCAGGCTTGATCGCAATTCATTGGCAAAGGGTTCGTCATTGATGACAACATTGGCTTCGCGTGCAAGTAACAGGCTGAAAGGATCAATGTTTGAAGATCCAACGGTTGCCCAGTGATTGTCAATGACAGCGACCTTGGCATGTAAATAGCTTTTGCTATATTCATGGATTTCGATGCCTGCATCTAATAGGTTCCCGTAAAGCGCATGCGTGGCATGATGCTGCAAACGGTATTCAATCTTGCCCTGCAATAGTAGTAAAACACGGACGCCGCGCTGGGCAGCTTTGTTCAGCGCCTGGCGGAAATGCCTGCCCGGCAAGAAATAAGCGTTGGCAATAATAATTTCGTTGCGCGCATTGTTGATTGCATCAAGGTATACTTGCTCAATATCACGGCGATGGCGTAGATTATCACGAATTACAAATGCTGCACATTGGTGACCTTGTGGCTTGTCCGCTCGTCGCAAAACAGTTCGGTTGATCCAGCGTTTCTTGAAATGTGCCCATGCAACTAGCATCCATAAATGCCGTGCAGCCGAGTGAATTTCCAACAACAGCGGTCCTTTAATTAGAACGGCATAGTCAAAGCGCGGCGCTTGCATTTCTGGATCATCCAGGTCGTCAATAATATTAATACCGCCGACAAATGCTATTTGTGCATCCAGCACCACCAATTTTCGATGCATACGGCGAAATCGATGACGTCGCAATCCGAATATTTCGGGTCTGAAGATGAGCATTTTTACGCCCACATTAAGCATATTTTGAATAACTTTTGTTGGTAGTTTGCGCGAGCCAAAGCCATCAATCAATAAATGTACCGTTACATTTCTTTGTGCTGCGCGTTTTAATGCGTCAACAATCTTAATGCCGATTTGATCGTATTCGAAAATATAGCTTTCTAGATATATTTCCTGTTGTGCTGAATCAATAGCCGCCTCTAATTTTGGAAAATATTCCTTTCCACTGTGAAGCAGGGTAATGGTGTTGCCGTCCATAAAATGAAGATTGTTCATATGCGGATGACTTTGGCGGAGAGCACTGCATGATCAAAAATTCTCAGCCCTGGATAATCGGGATAAATTTTCTTGGTGTTGGTGTAAAAACACCGGACATAGGTACAATAAAGTCGAAATAATGGTGACGCCAAAGGATAGCTGCGGGCAGCACGTCCCTTAGCTTCTCCAAAAAACTCAGTCAGATAAAACGCCCCTGTTAAAATACGGCTTGCCCTCTTATGCCAACCATTAAAATCTCCAGCATTATGAGATTTCCAGCATTCTATCCAGCGCAAGCTTTGCAAGTTTTGCCTCGTTTGCTGGAACTATTATTTGATTGACGATATTTCCAGCAACTAGATTTTCTAATGCCCAGGCAAGATGTTGCGGATCAATACGTGCCATCGTGGAGCACATGCAAACCATTGGTGACATAAATTGGATGATTTTACCCTGTGGTTTTAATTCCTCAGCGATACGGCTAACTAGATTAAGTTCGGTGCCAACTAGCCAACGCGTGCCAGATTCGGCCTTGCTGATGGTGTTGATGATATATTCCGTAGAGCCAACAAAATCCGATGCTTTGCATACTTCGTAACTGCATTCTGGATGTGAAATCACCAAGCCATCGGGATATTTATTTCGAAAACGAAGGATATGCTGCGGCTGGAACATTTGATGGACCGAACAGTGTCCTTTCCACAATAGGATCTTGGCATTTTTAATTTGTTCTGCGGTAAGGCCACCCATCGGCTCATCAAAATTCCAGACTGCCATTTTTTCCTCCGGAATGTCCAATTGATGGCTACTCCAGCGACCCAAATGCTGATCGGGGAAAAACAAAACTTTCCCGCGTTGTTTAAACGCCCATTGCAGAATTTTGGTTGCATTACTGGAAGTGCAGACGATGCCGCCATGTTCGCCACAGAATGCTTTTAGGTCGGCTGCAGAATTGATGTACGTGATAGGTGTGATCGTTTCTTCGGGATTTAGCACGGTTGCTAGCTCACGCCATGCGCGTTCTACTTTGGATAGGTTGGCCATGTCAGCCATAGAGCAACCTGCCGCAAGATCAGGCAGGATGGCGACCTGTTGTGGGCTTGAGAGAATATCGGCCACCTCGGCCATAAAATGTACCCCACAAAATATCAAATAATCTGCATCAGTTTGGGCAGCGAGATATGAAAGTTTTAGTGAATCACCCGTTAGGTCAGCATGTTTGTAGACATCTGCACGCTGGTAATGATGCGCCAAAATGACCGCACGTTTCCCAAGTTTTTTCTTGGCGGCGATAATGCGTTGCTCGCAGATTTCGTCTTGTAATTCATCAAAACGCTCAAATTCAATGGCTTCGGCTTGCATAAGCTATGATGTTGCTTGGTCAAAAAAGTACCTTACCATATTGCGGCGCAGATTCAAATTTGCAATGTCAAGTAAGTAGAGAAGTGGCACTAAAAATAGAAAACTAATTGGACAGGCTTAGCTGCTAATTATTTCAGGGCATGACTAGACATAAAAGCCTTAGGTAGATAGTTTTTTAGTATTAAAGCTACCGGCTCCCGCTATTTTTGACTTTAGAATATCGTGATCATTCGCGTTGCCTATCTATGTGTCACTGTGTTGTTTAGTGGAATGAAGGTGTTACCAGCTGCTTCATCTAAGAAGTATGATTTTTTCAATTGCGGTCAATTTGCAATTCACTCCAGCACCATGTAATCATAACGATATTGTTTTTTCATGAAACTCCTTATGAAACCAACATCCTGCGCGGTTAACACTTGAATTTATAAAGCATTCGAATTAGGTATATCTGCTATAATGCAACGTATTCAAAATTCTTGATGGCAGCTGGATTGACTCCAAATTTCTTACATTTCAAATTGACTGTATTTTACAAATGAACAGCCACTTGTCTTTCAGTTTTCCGTTTATTCTTGTTGCAGTGCTTGCGTTGTTGATGTTCTGGATGAATTACGTTGTTGTGTCGCCAATGACAGCGCAGGATGATGGTCTTTTTAATCATCCGGATTATATTTTAGAAAACCTTTCAGGTATTCAAATGGATCATGAAAGTGAGATACAACATGTTTTTTCTGCAAAAAAAATGTTGCATTATTTGGACGAAGAAATTACTTATCTAGAACAACCCTATTTTGTCAGTAATGAACCAGAAAAGCCCGTGATGCAGGTAAAAGCGGAGAAGGCTGAATTATTGAAAAACGGGGAGAATATCCATCTAACCGAAAATGTAACTGTGTCAAGAGGAATGGATGGAGACGAAGATAAGATTACAATGGTCACCAGTTATTTGCATCTTATGCCTGACGACAATATTGCAAGGACGAACAAATCCGTAGCGATTGCGATGAAAAATGCTACGATGAATGCAGTGGGTCTAGAGTTGAATAACCATACTGGTGTTCTGCAGTTGTTGTCAAAAGTTAGAGCCGTAGAAGATTAACATCCATCCTATTTTCACATACCTATGAGATTGCAGGTGGTTGCGATATTGTTTGGCCTGGTGTTAACCAATATTGCTTTGGCTGAACGGGCCGATCGTGACAAGCCGATTCATATAGAGGCGGATCGAGCAACGGTGGAAGACGTCCAACGTAAAGATGCAAATCGGGTGAGTATATTTACAGGCAATGTCAAACTTACGCAGGGAACACTTATTATTCGCGCGGAAAAAGTGATTTTAAAGGAAGATATTGATGGGCTTCGGTATGTGACTGCATTGGGAAATTTAGTTAGTTTTCGACAAAAACGGGAAGGATTGGATGAGTATATTGAGGGTTGGAGTCGGCGAGTAGAGTTTGATAACAATGCGGATAAGATCGAATTGTTTCGGGAGGGGCGTCTAAAACGAGGAGAGGATGAAGTGCAGGGAGATTATATTTCCTATAATACTACCAGCGAATTTTTTCAGGTAATCGGTAGTAAAGAGCGAGGTGACGAAACTGGTCCGGATAGTCGGGTGCGAGTAGTGATTCAGCCAAAGAAAAAATCAGACGAACCGGATTCAGTGATGCCATAGCAATATAAAATTGCTAATAATAGTTGGATTATTAATCCCAAAATGAGCAAGCTTAGCGCCAGCAATTTGAATAAACGTTACAAATCCCGTACCGTAGTGCATGATGTATCTTTTTCGCTTGACAGCGGGGAAGTTGTTGGATTGTTAGGGCCAAATGGCGCCGGAAAGACCACTTGTTTTTATATGGTGGTCGGGTTAGTCCCATTAAATGGGGGCAATATATTTCTGGACGACTGTGATTTGAGTCAGTTACCGATTCATCAACGTGCACGGCTAGGTTTAAGTTACCTGCCTCAGGAAGCATCAGTTTTTCGGCGTCTTTCTGTGGAGGATAATATACTTGCGGTGCTTGAGTTGCAAAACTTCGATTATGCCGAAAGACAACAACATTTGGATTATTTGTTGCATGATCTTCATATCAGTCATTTACGCGCCAATCCAGCGATTAGTCTATCGGGTGGTGAGCGCCGTCGCGTGGAGATTGCGCGGGCATTAGCTTCACAACCACGTTTTATTCTTTTAGATGAACCGTTTGCAGGTGTCGACCCGATTGCCGTGATAGATATACAACGTGTTATCAGTTACCTCAAGGAAAACGGTATTGGTGTGCTTATTACCGATCATAATGTTCGGGAGACATTGGGAATATGTGATAGGGCCTATATTATTAGTGAAGGAAATGTACTAGCTGACGGCAAACCGGATGAAATAATTTATAATGATGCCGTTAGAAAAGTATATTTGGGAGAGCATTTCCGATTGTGAGGATAATCGTTCAAAATTCATCCGGCTTCTGCTGATTGTTGTTTTCTAAGAATGATGAAACAAACACTCCAGCTAAAAGTATCTCAACAGTTGAGCTTGACGCCACAGCTGCAGCAATCTATCCGATTGTTGCAGCTGTCGACGTATGAGTTGAGTCAGGAAATAGAACGTATTGTGCAAGAGAATCCCATGTTGGAGCTGGGGGATAGTAGTAATGACTGGGATGTGAGCGCTGAGGATCAAGTGGAACCGGTCTCTTCAGGCTTGTCGGATTCTGAGAAGGAATCTGCGCCAGCGGCACCTACAGTTGAAAATGTTGGCGCAACGGAAATAGATCAGAATCGTGTATCTGATGATTCTCAGGCATATGATTTTTATCGCGGTGGCCGTGAAAATACTGACGAAGATAATGATGACATTCCGTTAGCAGCAAACCCGCTTAATTTACGGGAGCATCTCAATTTACAGATTAGTCTTAGTCAGGTTAATGAGCGCGAAAAAAAAATTGTGGGGCTGTTAATTGATAGTCTGGATGATAATGGTTATCTTAAGCAGGATCTAAACGAGTTGATTGATCTGTTACCGCTAGAACTTGAAATAGGAATGAATAATCTGCAAGCTGCGCTGGCTCATCTGCAACTTCTAGATCCACCTGGCGTTGGTGCACGTGATTTAAAAGAATGCCTGGCAATACAATTGCGGGCGTTACCGGAAGAGACACCTTATCGTGACCAGGCATTATTGCTGGTCAATGACCATCTTGATAGATTGGCTTCCCATGATTTTGTTCAAATTAAGAAATTATTAGGCTGTGATGATGACAAAATGCGGTCTATTCATTCTCTTATTGTAAGTCTAGATCCCAAACCAGGTGCAGTATTTAGCGGTTCAACCGCGCGTTATATTGTGCCAGATGTTGTCGTAACAAAGATTAGTGACGAGTGGGTCGTAAATCTTAATCCCGAAGCAATGCCCCGTCTCAGTATTAATCGTTTGTATGCTGATATTTTGAGAGGTAATCGAGATGACTCGGCGCGTCGGCTTTCTGGTCAATTAAATGAGGCCAAATGGCTAATCAAGAATATACACCAACGCGCCAATACGATTCTGAGGGTATCCAGCGCGATTGTTGGGCGTCAGCGGCAATTCTTTGAACACGGAGAGATTGCTATGCGCCCACTAGTATTACGAGAAATTGCTGAAATATTGGAATTACATGAGTCGACGGTGTCACGTGTGACGGCTCAGAAATTTATGCGAACACCGCGCGGTATTTTTGAACTTAGATACTTTTTTGGGAGTCATGTTGCAACCGATTCCGGTGGTGCTTGTTCTGCTACCGCAATCCGAGCTTTGATCAAGCAGCTCGTTCAAGGGGAGAATATTAAAAAACCACTCAGTGATAGCAAAATGTCTGAACTCCTTGAAAAGCAAGGAATTGTAGTGGCTCGTCGTACCGTAGCCAAATATCGGGAATTAATGCAAATTCCACCGGCTAATCTTCGAAAATCATTTTAACTAGAATCAAGGAGACAAGATGAATCTTAACCTTACCGGTAATCATGTGGAAATCACTTCCGCAATGCGTGACTATGTGACTTCTAAGATAAATAAAATTACGCGCCATTTCGATCATGTTATTGATGTCAGCGTGATTCTTTCAGTTGAAAAACATAAACAAAAAGCGGAAGCAAACGTGCATGTTAAAGGGAAAGATATTTTTGTCGAGGCGGATGGTGAAAATATGTATGCTTCTATTGACAGTCTGATTGATAAACTTGATCGGCAAATTCTTAAGCATAAGGAAAAAAATCTTGAGCGTCGTAATCAAGGTTCGCTAAAAACCCAAGAATTTAATCAACCTGAATAATCGCTCTATTTTACGGTTACTTATTAGCTTAAAATTATTTTTTTATGAACCTTATTTCACAATTATTACCACCGTCAAATGTCATTGTTGATCTAGATGTTGCCAGTAAGAAACGTGTTTTTGAGCAAGCAGGGTTGTTATTCGAAAATACGCAGCATATTGCGCGTAGCCAAGTTTTTGATAGCTTGTTTGCTCGGGAAAAACTTGGGTCAACCGGTTTGGGCCAGGGTGTAGCAATACCACATGGCAGGATAAAAGGCTTGCGTGAAGCAGTTGCTGCATTGATTCGAATGAAAGAAGCAATCCCGTTTGATGCGCCGGATGGGCAGCCAGTCAATCTCGCGTGTATTTTATTAGTACCAGAAAAGGCCACTGACAAACATTTGCAAATTCTGAGCGAGCTGGCCCAAATGTTTAGTGATAAGAAATTCCGAGAAAGCTTGTTACGTAGCAAAGATGCAACTGAGATTCACCAGTTGATTGAAGACTGGACATCAAATGTCCCAAATTAGTATTAAACGTTTATTTGAAGATCAAAAGGATAAACTAGATTTAAGTTGGGAAACAGGGAGCGGTGACGAAAAAAAATTTCTTAATAATGATATTATCGCGCAATCGACCCAAGGAATCATCGGCCATCTTAATTTTATCCACCCAAACTGGATACAGGTATTAAGCCATGCTGAAATTGGTTATCTTAAACAATTAGAGCCCGCAGGGCTTGAAAACAAAAAAAAACAGCTCACTCAAAGTAATATCGTATGCATGATTGTTGCGGATAATGCGGAAGTGCCAGCTTTTATCCATGCAATGGCTAGTGCGACAAACACGCCAATATTTCGTTCTCCATATCCCAGCCTCGAAGTCATCTGGCGACTGCGCTCATATCTGGGACGTGTGCTGGCAACATCCAGCTGCCTACATGGCGTATTGTTGGATGTATTGGGATTGGGTGTGTTGATTACCGGGGAAAGTGGTGTCGGTAAAAGTGAGTTAGCGTTGGAGCTGATTAGCCGGGGGCATGGGTTGGTGGCGGATGATGTGGTGGAACTTCGCCGTATTGCACCAGAAACATTGGAAGGAAATTGTCCGCCCATGTTACAGAATTTTCTTGAAGTGCGTGGGCTAGGTGTGTTAGATATTCGTACTATATTTGGTGAAACTGCAGTACGGCGGCGCAAAAACATGAAGCTTATCGTACACTTGCAAAAATTCAATGGGACAGATGCCAATTCGTCAGATCGTTTGCCAATCAGCCATCTCAATGAAAATATCATGAATGTTGATATTCGCAAGGTTATTATTCCTGTTGCCGCTGGACGTAACCTAGCTGTGCTAGTAGAAGCAGCCGTTCGTAATTATATTTTACAGTTACGTGGTATTGATAGTACTCAGGAATTTATTAACCGGCAACAGCTAGAATTGGAGCAAAGTGGTAATCAATCAGACGATAATTTCTGAAGTGATGTATGGCAGACTAATAGTTTAAGCTGTCAAATTGCTTGCGATGAAGTTAGCTCAAAAAACCATTACACTCGCATACACTGGTGCATCTGGGATGCCTTATGGCATACGTTTGCTGGAAATGTTACTTGCTGAAGGTGTTAGTGTTTTTCTTCTGTACTCCCAAGTGGCGCAAATTGTTGCGCAGCAGGAAATGAAGTTAGCTTTGCCATCACGTGCCAAAGAAGCGGAAGAATTTTTTAGTTGTCATTTTAATGCAAAGGAAGGGCAGTTACGAGTCTTTGGGCGGGAAGAATGGTTTGCACCCATAGCTTCCGGTTCTAATCCGGCCGATTCGATGGTGATTTGCCCCTGTACGATGGGGACGGTGGCAGAAATCGCAAGCGGAATGAGCCAGAAACTAATTGGGCGAGCGGCTGATGTTATGTTAAAAGAAAATCGTCAACTGATTCTGGTCCCACGAGAAATGCCTTTTTCCACAACCCATTTGGAAAATATGTTAAAGCTGGCACGCAACGGGGTAGTAATCATGCCTGCCAATCCTGGTTTTTATCATCACCCAGAGAATGTACAGGATATGGTTGACTTTGTCGTGGCACGTATACTTGACCATTTAGGCGTTGCACATAAGTTAATGCCGCGATGGGGGGCGGAAAGCTAAAGATTATCTTAAGTTATTTTTAGCCTTGCATTCTTCAGTAGAAATTGAAATAAGCTTATTCTCTATGGTTTGATAAATACCCGCTTCAGTAATAATAAAATCCATTGGAATGTCATGTGCTTGAGGGTGAAGACTATCAAGCTGGAACATTTCAAAAGCGATGCCAATGACTAATGGGCTTGGATTAGATGAAGCCAGGGTGCGGTCATAATAGCCGCTGCCATAACCAAGTCGGTAGCCTTGTTGATCAAAGCCTACCATTGGGATCAGTGCGGTATCAATGATAACCTGTTCGGTATTATCTGGGACAGGGATACCATAGGCACCTTTCTTCATGGGCGCCTTCCCCCACCACTTCCGGAAACATAGCGGCGCATCTTTTTTTGTTACCTCAGGTATTGCAAGTGTGGCGCCATGTTTTTCGAAATAGTCCATTACCGGACGCGGGTCATATTCGCCACGAATTGGATGGTAAGAACCGATGATCTTCTTTTTAAGGATAGTAAATCCTTGCTGGAGTAACAAAGTAATTGCTGCGCTCCAGAAGATACGATCTTTTTCAGCTATTGCTTCTCTGCGTGCGACTAAGTTGGCACGTTGAAGCTTTCTCCATTTTTGCCAATCATCCATTTTTTGATGTAAATGTTGGGTTAGACTCGATCTGTTTCAATAGTTTTCTCACCGGGGTAGGAATAGCGGTTGCAAGTGCCTCATCCAGTGTTAGCCATATTGCTTTATTTTTCTTTGAATCAATCTGAGCGCTCACTTTCAACAATTTCGGATGAATTCGTAGCTTAAAGTGTGTAAAAGAATGGTTCAATGGTGGCATGTCGCTCATGGGCTTTATCGTTAGATTATAATGCTGGGAACAATAGGTCGTAGCATTTTCATTTGTTGTCATTTCTGGTGGGCACCATAATCCACCCCAAATACCAGGCGTGGGACGTTTTTCCAGAAAAATTTTTTTTTGATTCGTTAGTATCAGGAAAACGGTTTCTTTTTCAGGTAACGGTCTGCGAGGTTTGATTGTTGGTAATTTGTTTACGCGATTCTCCCTTAATGCCGTGCAACTCTGTTGTAGCGGACAGATCATGCAATTGGGTTTGCTGCGTTTACAAACAAGTGCACCTAAGTCCATCAATGCTTGGGTATAAGTTTCGATATTATTCTTGGCATTTTTATCTGGTAGTAACGCAATCGCTTTTTCCCATAACTGGTTCTGTATTTTTTGGTTACCCGGATACCCTTCAATGCCAAAGTGGCGAGTGAAAACCCGTTTGACGTTGCCGTCAAGTATTGCGCATCGTTCACCAAATGCAAATACAGCAATGGCGGCAGCCGTGGAACGTCCGATCCCAGGAAATTGTTGGATCAAATCCAGTTGCCGGGGAAATTTGCCATCATAATTTTTTATAATTAACTGTGCTGATTGATGCAAATATCTGGCGCGAGCATAATAACCGAGACCGCTCCATAATGTCAGGATGTCGTCAAGCGGACCCAATGCAAGACTTTTAATATTTGGAAAACGTTGCATAAAACGCTGGTAATAGGGCGTAACCGTTGTTACTTGGGTTTGCTGCAGCATAATTTCAGATAACCAAATTGCATAAGGATCACGTGTCCCTTGCCATGGAAGATGGTGGCGACCATGATGCTTATGCCAGCGAATCAATTTAGCCGAAAAATTAGGCATCAGTTACTTTACAGAAGAATTATCTAGTTGGGTTGCTGCGGAATTCCGCTTGTTATGGCCAGACTTAATTTTAAATTTTATATCCGATAATGTTACATCTGCCGATTGCACCCTGCCGACATGAATCGAACCATTTGCATTTAATTCTGCTAATAAAGAAAAATCAATTGCCTCCTCCAGAAGTTGCGTTTCTATGTGCTGCCTATTTTTTTTCTTAGCGTGTGATAACCATCGATCAATATTTAGCTTATCAATTGCTATATCAAAATTAACGGTTGGATCGTTAAAATTTGACAGGTTGAATGTTGCCTGAATATGGCCGTCTTCAAGGTTTCCTGCTAAATTTGCTTTAAAACGTTCTGACAGGCCTGCGACAAAAATTTTTCCGGTTAGATTGCCGCGTATTAGTTGGTTGGGTAAGTCAGGTGTAATGGCAGTGAAATGGACCTTCAAATCGGGCAAATAGAATTTTTGGGTTTCCGGATTCCCGGTGAGTGAACTTTTTAAGTGAATTCTGACCGTTTGTGCGTCTTTTTTGGCTGCTAATTTAACCGTCATGACGTCACTATTAAAGCGGTTTGTGGTTGCTGTTATATTGGATAAAGAAAATATACCAGCAATTTTGTTAGCAGGATTGGCAATGGTTATTGCTAAATTAACATGGTTACTTGCGATGCTATTATTGTCGAATTGTAGATTCGGTACGTTGAGCCTGGTTGCAAAGTTTTGTTTATCTTTACTAGCAAGATTTACCATAGTGCCAGTGGTTTTTAATGTCAGTTTATCAAGCGATGCGTTGGTAATTTTGCGGGTAGCAAGCGTCATGTCTCTTAATATCACTTGTTTTTTGTTCATTGCGTCATGTAAAACCAATGCCGCATCTTCGATTCGTACATGACCAAAATCAAATGCGGTTGTTTTTTTATCAGCGGTCCACAGATCATCGATATTTGTGCGGCCATCCGGAAAACGAACCAATGTCGCTTTAAGTCCTATTACAATGATTTCATCAATAACCAGTCGATTTTTAAGTAATGGCTTTAGTGGTAAAGTGAGGTGAATATGCTCGGCGGTGACGAATTTCTTGCTGGATTTGTATTCGCTTAATGAGAAATGTTCCAAGCGGATTCCTAATCTTGGAAACACAGTAAATGAGATGTCACCATCGAATTTCAGTTCACGATGCATTTCTTTTTTGACATACTGAGTAATTAATGGCTTGTAATTGTTTAGATCCCAGAAAAAAATGATCAGTCCGGTTATCAGGACCGCCGTGAGTGATACTGTCAACAGGCTGTATTTGAGGAACCGCTTCATGTGTGAATTGGCATAGTAGA
>JAJFJI010000251.1 GCA_021774205.1 Nitrosomonas sp. | reverse complement strand
CTCAGTACCCAACCTGATCTGGCCGATTACTTCCAGTTCGCCCGTTTTTCTATTGGGCTGGTAGACATCAATCATACTATTATCAAAAAAATACCCGGTTCCAAGACCGATTGAACCTGATTTATTAAAGGTTACGCCATGCGTCTGCTCCGTATATTCAGGTATGACGATAGGATCCACACCTTCAACAAATTCATTGGTATTGAGATTCACAACACGCATTCTATCTGCAGTCCACTCTGACAAGTAAAGGAATTTTGAGTGAGGCAGCAATGTAGGGCCGTGAATCTGGGTTCCCCTGCCTACTATCCAATTTGGAATGTTCTGCACATCATTAACCGGCTCAACAAAAGGCAGCTCAGCAGGTGTACCCGGACTGTCCGCAGCCAACAGCGCTTCCACCGAAAGTGAAGCTGAACCTGCATCCCAGTCGATGTCATTAACTTTCAATGAAATAATATACGAAGGATGTTCTTCAGTATTATCGGAAGTGATATAAATGATGTTTCCTTTCGGCAATACTGCCGTGTGCTGCAGAGGAACATCGCCTGGCCAATCTTCGATGTTTGCGGGGTCAATAATGATGAGTTTTTCATTCTCATAGTTAAAAAGATATATCATGCGTGTGTGATAATCGACGGCGGTTACCACAGGTTGCAGATGATTATTATAAACCTGCGGAAATTGATACAATGTCGTTGAAATTGGAGAATGGCCATCGTCATCACCATTCGCACTGAGGTTGCCGGCTGTTAATGCTAGTAGACATGTTGCTCCTACTATTGAAATCAAGCGGCTTATTTTATTCACTAAAATCATCAAAAAACCCTCCAAAAGAATAATCAATTCTTAAAATATGAAACTCAAATATTCAATCACTTAAGAAAACTGAACCGAAAGAACGCATTGCTCTCGATTTACAAAATCCTTAATTGAACGGATGCGCATCACGAACAATCAGTCTTGAACTGCAACACAACACTAAATGCCAGATACCTTAACCATGAATATCGTGAACCCGTTGCCGGAATGTAAAGATTCATCCGGCAAGTGTGTCCATGTTAGGTTAAAAATGAATATACCCGAGGGTGGAAAAGAGACTGAAATTACCGTTAAATTTCCATATTACCATGACATATCAACTAGTTACTATGACATGTCAACTAGTCGCCATGACATGCCAACTAGTTTCAGGCGTCACTACAGTTTGAGTGATTTCGGAACTGATACATCAATCAATCTGGCTACGATTGCATCGTACTTAAGCCGCCAATTAAAGCGACATTCAAATTCACCAAACGATGCAATATATGTTGACAGAAGACTCTGTTGACTGGGAGGGGTTTAGGTGAACAGGTTCAGGTTGTGCAAGAAACAAATGCACTGTCAAGTGAATCTGAATCCGTCTTAATTTTTGAAAAAAGCATTCTCATCTAAAAAAAGCTTCGGCGAATGCCGCGCGACGTTGGAGTGGGCAATCAGACAAGGCAAACAATTGCCAGGTTGCCGTATTTTACCAGCCTGCGTTAAACCTAAAATCCTCAGTTGACTGCGACAGCAATAAATCATCTCATGAAAAGAAAGCACATATTTTTCACTATGACACGCACCTTTAAGGTGATGAACGCGATGATGCTGATAGCGCGCCGTTGTTTCTTTTTTACTGCGTTGCAATTCGTTGTAATAACGCGTTATGCCGTCTCATTGCACCTTGCCAAAAAGAAACAACAACGCACGCTAAACACCACCCAACTGAGGATTTTAGGTTAAAGCAAAACGACAAGCATAATTCACATTTTTTTATATGTATTGCTGGCAACATGTTTTCTTTTTTTAAGAAAAATCCAGGAACGCAAATAATGGCCAATCTCAATATTCTACGTATTTGGTAACAGCCCTATCCATCACTACCAGATCGATAGTCCACTGTTGAAGACTTGGCGGCTGTATCGAAAGCGACATTAAACGCTGCAAATTGCCATGGAATTCCTCAAAATAACTGTCTCTTGCAACGATTATTATACGTTGACAGCCTCTTAACACCTCTCCTGCCAATAATACTCACGTATATTTTGACAAAAAAAAACACCCCAATATAAAAATGGGGTGCAAAGGCTTCGTCACGAACTCATACTTCTACTTACTCTTCATACAAACTACTTGATACATGCTACTAATGAAACAAACAACTAAGGAGAAAACAAACTACTCAGGAGAAACAATTTGTAACTACCACTTTGATCACTAGCGCTAACGAAAAGGTAATCAAATTTATATGGCAAGTTTATTAAAAAAGCACGCCGTCTATTTGCTTTAATTATTCTTATAATAAGTCAAAGTTATCTAATTCAATATTTACTAAACCTACTTACGGGAAGGAAGTATTTGCTTCCCCCTCCCTTTTTTCATTTCTATAAAATCAATTTCGTTAGAAACCGATTCCAACATATCCACCAGCAGTCATGCCGTCAACCTTAACACCATCCGCCTTGCCAGCTGTCAAATGATAACGACCATCGATGCCGAGATAAAAATCTTTCCAGATATTGTATTCAATACCCGCACCAAACATCACACCCGGATTTAAATATGTAATCGATTCAGAAGTGGGACTAATTACGTGAATTGCCAGACCCATTGGGATAATCCAGGGTCTAAACTTTGAACCCTCCATAAATCTGATTTTAGGGGCGGCGGTTAAAGTAAATTGACTCACTGTTACGTTGCGCGGATTTAGCGTGCCGCCAGCCAATTGCGTCGGTATATTAGCCAGTGCGTTGCCCTGAACCTTATTACCGAACTCTTTGTACTCAAACATTATTTCGCCGGCAACAGAGGTCCTTGGCAAATATCCCCATAAATCGTTAGTCAAGCCAAAATCAACACCGGCGCCAACATACCATCCATTTTGACCGGCAGTGTCTTGAGCCCCAACTGGCACAACATTACTTGTAATACTCGAACCATGACGTCCTTGCATCGCATGTGTAAAACCACCGCGGAAAAACAACATGCGGCTTTTACGGGCTGCTTTAGTCGCCAGTTCGTCAGCATGAACCGCTACCTGCTCAACTTCCTTAACGTGCTGCTCTTCTCTGGCAGCGTCAGATTTCACCTGACCCAGTTCATTCCGAATGGCGTTCAGTTGATCTTCCAACGCTTGAACTTTTTGTTCCAAAGCGCGCGCCGCCGCGTCATCCGTGCCACTCGCGCCATTAGCCCATGCTTGTGGCGCGGCCACTGCCAGGACAATAACAAGTGAACCAACAGTAGCACCGACGGCCAACCGTGTCTTGTCAAAAAAATACTTCATATAACTCCCTCCCTCATAAATAAAACAATCTTTTTGTTTTTTTGCTTAACTGCTATCAAACTGAGGGTGATAATATGGAAATCTATTTACGTAAGTTTTGATCTGCATCAAGATATTATTAATAAGCGGTCATCTATACAAAACTGTGGTTTTTTTGCATCACCTTCTTAGTCATTCCTGATTGGACTCGTAATTGCTCCTGAATTCTAGTAATTTTCAGCGGTCAACTGAGGATTTTAGGTTCAAAGACCTTACAAGGTGTCTTGAAACTCAAGTGGCCAGACTGCATCTGTGATTCATCATTACAGACGTATATCAATCGCTAATAATTCGTGGCTTGGGTAAATGCTGTTTCTTTACGAACTGTTGATGACAAAATAAAAAAACACCACAAATTGAAGCAATCCAGTTTGTGGTGTTTTAATCGATGCGAGGAAAAAAACTGAGTGATTTAAACCCAGCCGATCCCCCGCTTTGCTAAAAAAACTTACGGTACCGCGTTACGCTGGCTCGGTGTCAGCCCTCCTGTCCATTTGGCAGGCAGATTCTGCACCCAGCCATCATAAATATTGGGTATCGCTAGAACGCCCTGACCGCCCTGACCGGCCAGACTAACAACGGCGTCATCCGTTTTTGCGTTATTATCAGCCATAGCAATAGTACCCGCAATTACAGCATCAGAAAAATCACCGTCCCCATTCGGATCAGGATCAACCACGATCAGGCGATTAGAAAACTTACTGGAAACATAGGCATAATAACCGCCACCCGCTTTAGCGCCGAAATTCACGCCATGACAACCCGGGTCGCAAGGCAGCATAGCGACAACCTTATCCAAGGTGGTA
>JAJFJI010000026.1 GCA_021774205.1 Nitrosomonas sp. | reverse complement strand
TTTTTTCTTCTTAATATCGTTGATTACGTCCAAATGCATCAAAATAATTTCTTGAGCCCTTGTAATTTCATCTGTGTATCCTTCTTCTTTTAACTGAGAAATCTGCGGCAGCCTGAATAGCTTGCTATAGATTTCGAAGTTTCTTAAGAACATTTCTTCTTTTTCGACGGGCAATAATACAATACGTGGCGCATCTTCAATTTTAATAACGCTACGTTTATACGCAGGATTAAGTGCTTTGAATTCATCAATGGATATATCTGCAAGCTGTGCTACATGCGAAATATTCACAGGATAACTAATCTTGATCTTGGCAAAAAAGGGCTGATTAGATATTGAGGCAAGCTTAACACCAAATTTTTCTGGCGCCGCGATAATATTTCTTACTGCAATTAACTTATAAACATGATTGCGCGTTTCAGATGGTAATTCGAGATAACGGAAACTGGCAGGCCGTCCTTTTTCATGGTTGCTGGCAATTGAACGTCTTACGGCGGTTTTCCCCCAATTATAAGCTGCTAGAGCCAGCTTCCAGTCACCGAAAATTGTATGGAGTTTTTGCAGATAATCGAGCGCGGCACTGGTTGCCGCAATAATATCCTTACGATCATCATGCCATTTATTTTGCATTAGACCATAGCTTTCACCCGTTGCTGGAATGAATTGCCACAAACCAAGCGCGTTACTTTTGGATTTTGCTTTGGGATCAAAGGCGCTTTCAACCAAAGGGAGCAATACGATCTCAGTCGGCATACCCCGGCGCTCGACCTCCTCCGCGATATGGTAGAGATATGGTTTACTACGCTCGATTATTCGGTGGATATATTTTGGATGGCGCGTATATGAAATCTCATGGTTACGCACAGCCCTGCTGTCAAAATCCTTTAATGCAAACCCATTACGTATACGCACCCATATATCATTTGGCTGATTGGCACGATTAGCCAAAAACAGTTGATGATTTTTATGCGCATATGCGATAGCTTGAAACTCTACTGCATTAGCTGCATTAGCAGTAATAGCCAGCAATATCAATGACACACAAATCATTAAAACAATGGCTGAGCAGCGCAACCAAAGTATATGCCCAACAATCACTAGGCAACCAATTACTTTAAATGGAAAATTACCTACGTACATTTGATTGTTCATCAAATTCTTTTAGGAATACCGTTGGTTGTGGCTCCCAACCGGGCTTGCGGTGTTCCACGGTAACATTGGTAAAAATACCGCCACGCACATAAAACCGGGCAATTAGCCGAATGTATCTTGGTTTAAGCGCGGCAATGAGATCATCAAGAATATTGTTAGTGACCGCTTCATGGAAAACACCCTTATCCCGGAAAGACCATATATATAATTTGAGGCTTTTTAATTCGACACACTTTTTGTCAGGAATATAATCGAGGATTAATGTTGCGAAATCGGGTTGCCCCGTTTTCGGGCAAAGACAAGTAAACTCTGGAATCTCCATATGAATATGGTAATCCCGTTTCGGCATTGGATTAGGGAATGTCTCCAGTTTTTTTGTTGATCTGCTTGGCATTTTCCATTCTCTTATTCTGAATAAATCAGTTAAAATATATCTATCGGCAAAAAATTTACAAACTAAATTCGCGATGCGGATCGTGAAACATTTTTTCAATATATCATGAAGATCACGAAATTTATTAAGCAGCTTTCTTCATGACTCTCATGAGCTTAATGATGTTATGCTGATTAAAAACACAGAAACCACACAATACGCTGAGAAGAATCAACTTATTTTTTGGCAATATTAGCGATGGTTTTACCCACCGGTACCAATACAAAAAATTAACACCGGCAATAGAAAACCAGCGCCTCATTTTCTCTGCTCTCTATGCTAAAAAATGTTAGGTATATATTCCATGGTGACATTTAGTTCTGACTTGTCTATGTTAGCAGTCCCATTATAACGGGTAATCTATAAAATTGCGTCTCACCCATATTAAACTTGCAGGCTTCAAATCCTTTGTTGACCCAACAGCTATTGCTATTCCAGGTGACCTGGTCGGCGTTGTTGGGCCAAACGGTTGTGGAAAATCCAATATCATTGATGCCGTACGATGGGTACTGGGCGAATCAAAAGCTTCCGCGCTGCGTGGAGAATCCATGCAAGATGTAATTTTCACCGGGTCCGCTAGTCGCAAGCCTGTCAGTCGCGCTAGTGTGGAGCTAAAATTCGACAACAAGCTTGGTAAAGCGGCTGGACAGTGGTCAAGCTACGCTGAAATTTCCATCAAACGGGTCGTACACCGAGATGGCGACTCCATCTATTCGATTAATAATATGCGCGTACGCCGGCGCGATATCGCCGACCTTTTTCTTGGTACCGGTATCGGTGGGAAAGGTTACGCCATCATTGAACAAGGAATGATCTCTCGTGTCATTGAAGCTAAACCGCAAGAATTAAAAGTATTTCTTGAAGAAGCAGCCGGCATCTCCAAGTACCGAGAACGCCGCCACGAAACCGAACGACGCTTGACCGATACCCAGAAGAACCTGCTACGCGTTGAAGATATCTGTCAAGAATTAAGAAAACAATTACAACATTTGGAAGCGCAGGCTGAGGTGGCACGTCAGTTTAATGCAATACAGCAGAAATTACACCACACACAAAATCTTCTATGGTTGGCACGTAAACAGAAAGCCGAGGCACAGCGCACGCAGGCTGAAGAGGAAATTCAACGCATCAAGTTTAAACTGGAAGCCGAAACAACTTTCTTGCAAAAAACAAAAAAAGAGCTTGAGGAAATTCGCCATCGACATTATGCCGACAGTGATGCGCTACATGAATCACAAGGCGCGCTCTATGCCGCCAACGCGGAAGTGACCCGGATTGAACAGGAAATCAAACACCTAAGCGAAACCAATCAACGCCTGTTAGAACAGATTACCGAAGCAGAAAAACAACTGGCGGAAAATTCTGAACAAAAGAAAAACGCGTTAAACAACCTGGAACATTGGAACCAGGAATTTGAACAAGCTCATTTGACACATGAATTATCCGTACAAAAAAATATCGTTGAAAATGAAAAACTACCCGTAGCAGAAGCAGATTCTCGCACCCGCCAGAAAAGTCTTAATGACTGTCAACGCAATCTGTTGCTGATCGAACAAGCTGGCCAACTCGAGGAAAACCACATCAACCATGCATTGAAAACATTGCAACAACTAGAATCCCGTCAGTCACGACTGGAACAAGAACTGAATTCATTACCGCAACAAGATTCCGATACGCTATCTGCGCTACAGAGTGAAACCAAAAATTTGGAATTAACATTATCACAAAAAAAAATGGCCTTAATACAAGCTGAAAAGCAATTGCCGCATGAAACCAACACTAAAGATGAGATTATTAAAAAAAGACAAACATTACAACAGGCAGCAACGCAAGCACAGGCAAGATTTGACGCACTACAGCGACTGCAGCGCCAACTTGAAAGTAATCAAGCGTTAAACAAATGGATGACCGGCCATCAGTTCGATATTTTGCCGCGATTATGGCAAAACATTCAAGTTGAAAAAGGCTGGGAATATGCATTAGAAGCAATTTTACGTGAACGGCTTAACAGTACTGAATTTGATCGACTGGAAGTCATCCAGGAATGGATGGATGATCTGCCACCTGGAAAATGGACGTTATTTGAATCAGTTGGCGTTTCTGAACAACCCGTTAACACCGCTAAAGACAAACAAACAAAAAAACATCATCGGCAATCAATACTGGAGCATCTAAGCTGTAGTCATCCGGCGATTAAATCGGTACTGGATGAGTGGTTATGCAACATATTTGTTGTTGATAATATTCAAACTGGCTTATCTGAGAGGGGAAATTTAGTCCCCAGTGAAATACTGGTAACACCAGAAGGCCATATTTTCACCCGGCATAGTTTGACTTTTTTTTCGCCGGACTCCCAACTACATGGCGTTTTGACACGCAAACAGGAACTTAATCAAATCAGCGCCGAAACAAAAAATATTGAAAAGAATCTAGACCAGGAACAAACCCGATTTCTTGCTGCGGAACTAGCTTGTAGCAAAGTCATTGAAACAATCAAAATTTACCGCCAAGAATGTGAACAACTGCAACGCCAGCACCATGATTCGCAACTACAAATGATTAAATATACACAACTGGCTGAACGCACAGATCAACGGCGCAAACAAATTGACAGCGAATTAATTGATATTGCGCATCAATTTAAAACTGAGCGCTTACATCAAAAAAATGCTCAGAAAAAAATAACCAGCCATGCAGTAGAAATAGAAGAATTAAAAAAAATGCTTCAACAAAATCAGGTTGCTTGGGAAACAGCAGACCAATTACTCACAAAACAAAGGCAGTTAACGCAAAATACCATACACGAAGTACAAGCGACCGCGTTCCATAAAAAGAACTGTCAGAACAAAACAAATGAAATACAAGAAACTATCCAGGTTATTGATGAAAATGCAGTAAGATTAGCAAATAAACTTGAAAATTTGTTATTGGAGAAAAATACGATTGATCAGGATAAATTAAATATTCAGTTGCAGGATTGTTTATCACAACGTATAAGTCATGAAACAAGCGTAAACCATGCCCGTGATACTCTGGAAGAAGCCGCCAATGATTTAAAGCAAATTGAAGAAGCCCGCATGACTTCTGAACAAAAGTTGCATCCGCTACAGGAGTCTGTGAACAAAGCACAACTTAAAGAACAAGAAGCACGCATTACTGAAAATCAATTTACTGAACAATTGAATGCAGCGGATGCAGATATGGAATTATTATTGCCCGCCCTGGGAAAAACAAAGCCTGCTGTGTTACAGGACGATCTGGAACGCTTAAATAGTGAAATTCAAGCACTTGGGGCAGTTAATCTTGCTGCACTAAATGAATTGCAGACATTGTGCGCACGCGAAGCTTACTTGGATTCACAATTATGCGACTTAAGGGAAGCTGTCGCCACACTGGAAAATGTTATTCGACAGATTGACCGGGAAACCCGGGAACGCTTACTGGAAACTTATAATGCGTTAAATAAAAATTTGAGTGAAGTATTTCCAGCTATATTTGGTGGCGGACAGGCGAAACTGATTTTAACTGGTGATGAGATTCTCGATTCTGGCGTACAACTGACCGCACAGCCACCCGGCAAAAAAAACAGCTCGATCCAATTGTTGTCAGGTGGCGAAAAGGCATTGACTGCATTGGCTCTGGTTTTTTCAATGTTTCGACTTAACCCCGCGCCATTT
>JAJFJI010000250.1 GCA_021774205.1 Nitrosomonas sp. | reverse complement strand
CACTCCGCAGGATTTCGCGCGCCATTTGGGACATTCCAGTTCACTGATGGTGAATGCCTCCACCTGGGGACTGATGTTGACTGGAAACATTCTGTCGGAACCCGACCATGGTGGAATCCTACCCGTATTGCAAGGACTTGTGCGGCGTGCCGGAGAACCGCTGATTCGAAGGGCAGTGAAACAGATGATGAAGCTCATGGGCGGGCAATTTGTGTTGGGGGAGACGATTGCCGATGCAATTGAAAAAGGACAAAGTTGGCAGGATAAGGGCTACCACTTTTCCTTTGATATGTTGGGCGAAGCGGCCCTGACTCAGGCTGATGCCAATCGCTACCATCTGGCCTATGCCGACGCTATCACTGAACTATCACATCGTTGTATCGGCAAGGATATACGCACCAATCCAGGTGTCTCGGTTAAGCTTTCAGCTTTGTATCCACGTTACGAAACGCTGCAAAAACAGGCGGTGATGGATGACCTGTTTCCGGCCATTCGTTCGTTGTGTCTACTGGCCAAAAAAGCAAACATGGGGTTAAATATTGATGCCGAGGAAGCGGAACGGTTGGATCTGTCGCTGGATATTATTCAGGCATTACTCGCGGATGATAGTCTCAGGGGCTGGTACGGGCTAGGGGTCGTGGTACAGGCATATGGTTATCGCGCCCCATGGGTGTTGAATTTTTTGTATGATGCGGCGCAACAATACGATACCTGTTTGATGGTGCGGCTGGTTAAGGGCGCGTATTGGGACCGTGAAATCAAACGTTCACAGGAACTTGGTCTCAAAGGCTATCCGGTTTATACGCGCAAGAATAATACTGATTTGAGTTACTGGTATTGTGCACAGAAACTACTCAATCAACGTGACCGCATCTTTCCACAATTCGCCACTCATAATGCGCATACCGTGGCTGCGATTCTGGAAATGACACAAAAAGAGAATTCGACAGAACATAGCTATGAGTTTCAGCGCCTGCATGGCATGGGGGAAGCCTTGCATGAACTGGTGCGTATACAGCATCAGGTGCCGATTCGTATTTATGCGCCGGTTGGTGTGCATCGGGATTTGCTGGCTTATTTGGTACGGCGGTTGTTGGAAAATGGGGCCAACGCGTCTTTTGTGAACCAGTTGCTGGATATCGCCATTCCATCACGGGAAGTCATAGCCGATCCTGTAAGTATCGCCCAAGCGTGGTTGCAGCATCCCACAGTCGGGGTAGTTGCACCGGTTGCTCTGTTTCAGCCCGAGAGAGTGAATTCAACAGGTTTTGATTGGCAAAGTGTGCCTGATATAGAAACGATTGAAAGCCTGCGTACACCATTTGCGCAAAAGCAATGGGTGGCTGGACCACTGGTTGTTCAAGATGGTGACAGCGCAATTTCGGCAGGTGAAATACGGCCGGTTTATGATCCCGCTACAGGCATACAGGTCGGCCAAGTGATTGAGGCCAGTCTTGCTCAACTAGAACACGCCATTAGAAGCGCTGCCAAGGCCCAGCCGGCTTGGTGCCGACTTGGTAGTATTGGGCGCGAAAAATGTTTGAACCGGGCGGCAGATTTGTTTGAAGCGCAGGCCGGGGAGATATTTGCCTTGCTGGCTCGCGAAGCCGGAAAAACGATACAGGATGCGATTGCCGAATTGCGTGAGGCGGTGGATTTTTTGCGTTACTACGCTGCCCGCAGCGAACATATGCCCGATTCACGTCAACCATTGGGTGTGGTGGCCTGTATTTCGCCCTGGAATTTCCCGCTCGCCATCTTCACCGGCCAGCTCAGCGCTGCACTGGCAGTGGGCAATGTGGTTCTAGTTAAACCGGCAAAATCCACGCCCCTAATCGCTCATCTGGCTGTTAATCTGTTACATCAGGCGGGTGTGCCAGTCGATGTTTTGCAATTCATTCCTGGCAAAGGCAGTGAAATCGGTTTAGCCATGAGTAGCCACCCGTCTATCAGCGGCCTAGTATTCACCGGTTCGCTAGCCACTGCCAAATGCATTGAAACAGCCATGAGTGCTCGTGAGAATAGTGATGCGGTATTGATTGCGGAGACCGGCGGCTTGAATGCCATGATTGTGGATTCCTCCGCCCTGCCAGAGCAAGCGGTAAATGACATTATTACCTCCGCTTTCCGTTCCGCCGGACAACGCTGCTCAGCATTGCGTATATTGTATGTGCAGACTGATATTGCCGAACGTGTGATGGAGATGTTATTGGATGCCATGGAAATGCTTAGACTGGGGAACTCCTGGATGCTGGACAGTGATCTGGGGCCGGTAATTGATGCCAATGCACAAACCAGCATCAAGGCGTATATCGAGCAGCATCGTGATGCGGTTTTGAAACAAGTGCCAGTCCCGCGGCAGGGTTGTTTTGTTTCACCTACGCTAATCCGGGTGCAGGGTATTGCTGACCTGACTCATGAGGTATTCGGGCCGGTATTACATGTGGCCATGTTTGAGGCGGATGAAATCGACCAGGTGGTGGAGGACATCAATGCTGCCGGATATGGCCTTACTTTTGCTTTGCATACCCGCATTGATTCACGGATACAGACGATGGTGGATGCGCTAAAGATTGGGAATATCTATGTCAACCGCAACCAGGTTGGCGCCATTGTCGGCTCGCAACCATTTGGTGGTGAAGGTTTGTCGGGTACGGGGCCTAAAGCTGGTGGGCCTTATTATTTGGAAAGATTGACACGGATGAGCGATAGTGAAAGAGCGCAAATGTCAGGATTTGAACCGGCAGGTGAGGTACTAGACAATACATTGGTGCAAAAAGCCGCACATAAGTTACTGGCCGAAAAACCAGTGGAATTTGAACAGCTTCCACCGCTAACTCCCACCCTGGTAGCGGATTATTCTCCAGTTATCGCAGCCTGTCGCCAGTCGTTGGTGCAGAAACGCCGGCTGCCGGGACCGACCGGTGAAGAAAACCTACTCAGTCTGCATGCGCGAGGGCTGGTTGTGGTGGCAAGTCCTAATCCTGGTATTGCCTTCCGGCAGATATTACAGGCGCTGTATTGTGGCAACCCGGTGATGGTGTTCAATGCGCAGTTTAGTGTTGAACAACATCAGTGGTTGGCGAGTTGTTCACAGATGTTTGTGACTGACAAAGGGTTAGAAACAAACGCTTTACGAGGGCTGGAGGGA
>JAJFJI010000249.1 GCA_021774205.1 Nitrosomonas sp. | reverse complement strand
CAGTCCATAAGTTCCATGAAGCCGGTTTGGCCAACGGTGGTACCGATGAAGGTGAGCCTGGTCCACGCAGCTTTGCTCCAAACGCTTATGCATCCTATCTGCGGGATCCTGATGGGAATAAGATTACTGCTATTTGCTTTGTCCCTGAGTGAACTTAACGACTGAGTGATATATGAGCGCATGCAAAATCGAGTTGCTGAATAAATCAAAAATTGGCTAAAGCTCCACATTTTCTGTCCTAGGCGAATTCCTAATTCATGCAGCAACTGGCGTTTGAAAAAGGGTTCCTTATGACCAGGGTGTTAAGTGCTATTATGCACGTAGTATAGTTTGACACGGCTGTATAGCAAATATGGCTTGCGCTGTGAATTTTATACGCCCAATTACTATGGATAAGGAGATTGTGGCAATGTTTCGTTGTCACATAGGATTTACTTAAACTATTCAAAAGCTATTAGACTGTATTAAGTATGTTCAGACTATTGCCGTTTGTGTTGGATGTGAGAGGGAGATTGGATTTTCAAGAAATCTCATTATTTTTTTCTTCGTTGCAAATAATTGTCGTTCCTCGAACGACGAAGGCAAAATTATGTTCATTTGGCGTATTGAACCTGTAGGGCAATTGTGGCAAGATCCACTAACTAAATATACAAGAATAAATCTGATGATGACACACATTTCCCGCCTTGGGATTTCAGTTCTACTACTAGCTGCATTATTGCTAACGGGTTGTGCTTCTACTGAAAATAGGCAAGATCCTTTTGAATCGATGAACCGTGCTATATTTGAGTTTAACGAAGTTCTCGATGATAACGTAGTGGAACCTGTCGCGCGCGGTTATCGGGCAGTTGTTCCTGATCCTATCGAGATGGTTATCGGGAACTTCTTTTCCAATCTAAATGATGTGGTCGTGGTTGCTAATTCTCTACTGCAGCTTAAATTTGGCGATGCACTGGCCAGTGGTACACGTGTATTGATCAATACAACCTTCGGTATGCTGGGTATGGTAGATATCGCGAGTGACATCAGTGTGGCGAGTGATATCGATATCAGTAAACGACATGAGGATTTTGGCCAGACGCTAGGTCATTATGGCGTACCAACTGGACCTTATCTGGTTCTTCCTTTTTTAGGGCCAAGTTCGATTCGTGACGCCACGGGTATCGCGGTCGATGGATTTTTTGCGGATCCGGTCACATCAATTTTTCTTAATGATATTCCGGGTGTTGATCTGGGTTATGCGGTTAGAACGCCGGTTGCGACAGGGAGGGTCATTGATATACGCGCGCAATTGTTGGATGAGGAGAGGATCTTGGAAGAAGCTGCATTGGATAAATATGAGTTTATGCGTAATGCTTATTTTCAAAATCGGGAAAGCTTAGTAAATGACGGTAATGCAACTGAAATAGATTATGGAGAAGAAGATTTTGAAGATGATTTCGAGTACGGATTTTGAAGATGACTTCGAGAATGATTTGTAGGCGGCCGAGAAAATTAGGCATCCATTAGATTTACGTCATCAAAATCAAATCAGCACTCCATTACTTTCAAACCGTCGCTGACGTTGACAAAATGTTTGATAATGTTTTAATTAAACGATTGGTTTCATGTTAATTGACTTTTTTGTTGATGATTCTGAAAAAAGTTATTTTAATGATATGACGCAGATTTTGAGTAATTTTGGGATTAACCGCTTTAATTGAATGCAAAGAGTATAAAAATGAGAAAGTTTCAATGTAATGTTTGTGGTTTTGTCTATGATGAGTCCGCGGGTGATCCGGCACATGGCATAAAGCCGGGTACGCGTTGGGAAGAGATTCCTGAAGACTGGGCTTGTCCGGAGTGTGGTGTGGTTAAAGCTGATTTTGAAATGGTGGAGATTTAGGCCGTGCATCGTGGCCCAGTGGTTATTGTTGGTAGTGGACTTGCGGGTTATGCGGTGGTACGTGAGCTGCGTAAACTGGATAGTGAATTGCCCGTCAGTTTATTGTCAGCGGATCATGCCGGGTTTTATTCTAAACCGATGTTATCGAATGCATTGACAACAGGTAAGACGCCAGAGACCTTAGTGAATTCAGATGCGGTAAAGATGGCGGATCAACAGAAAATATCCATTTGCCCCTATACCCGAGTCACGTCAATTGATCGTAACAATCACATACTGACCCTTGAAGAGGGTGGCGAGTTAGCTTATGGCAAACTTGTTATGGCCTTGGGCGCTGATCAAATTCATCTGCCACTGGGGGGTGATGGTGCGTCAGATATTCTGTCGATCAATGATCTTGATGATTACCGTCGTTTTCGTGATGCGCTGGAAGGAAAAAAACAAATCAGTATTATTGGTGCTGGATTGATTGGATGTGAGTTCGCTAATGACCTTGCAGCAGCGGGTTGTCAGGTAAATGTCATTGATATTAGTCCGCAACCATTGGGGCGGCTTTTGCCTCCGGCTGCTGGCGCTTATCTTCAGAGAAAATTGGCGGCAGTTGGCATTATTTTTCATTTGAATGCCACGACTCAGCGAGTGGAACGGGCTGGTGAACGTTTGCGACTAATGCTGGCTAGTGGTGAATCCCTTGAATCAGATATCATATTATCAGCGGTCGGGTTACGTCCACGTGTCAAGCTGGCAGAAGCGGCGGGTATCCAGGTTAATCGGGGCATTGTGGTCAACCAATTATTACAAACCCAGGATCCCGAAATTTTCGCATTGGGTGACTGCGCTGAAGTACAAGGTAAAGTGCTGCCGTTTGTAATGCCAATCACGCATGCCGCACGATCCTTGGCGGCAACGCTTGCCGGAACACCAACGCCGGTGCATTATCCTGCGATGCCGGTTCTGGTTAAAACGCCAGCTTGTCCAACGGTGGTATCGCCACCTGATGTTGGTGCAACAGGTGAATGGCATGTTGATGTTGGTGAGGACGGGGTTAAAGCGCTATTTAAGGATGCAGCGGGTAATTTGCTTGGTTACGCATTGTTAGGTGCGGCGACTAAAGAAAAAAATGTGCTGACGGTACAATTGCCGCCAGTTCTTCAGTAAGATCTTTATGGCGCAGAGACAAGGTTTCAGTTTTATCAGCTTGGTGGTGTTACTCTAACGCCAACTATTTATACCAGTATTGTATCCATGAAATTTCTTTTTGATCTTTTTCCGGTCATCCTGTTTTTTGTTACCTTTAAAATTTATGGGATTTATGCCGCTACGGCAGCTGCTATTGTGGCAACGTTTGTGCAGATTGGCTGGATGTGGTTGCGTCACCGTAAGGTGGATTCCATGCTATGGGTCAGTCTTGCAATTATCGTGTTGTTAGGTGGCGCGACATTGGTATTGCAAAATGAGGCCTTTATCAAATGGAAACCGACGGTTCTCTATTGGTTATTTGCTGCGGTACTTTGGTTGTCCAATATTTTTTTCAAAAAGAATTTGATTAAAGCATTGCTTGAAAAGCAAATGGCGTTACCAATAGCTGTCTGGAGCAAGCTAAACATGAGCTGGGTTGTCTTTTTCATAGTGATGGGCGGGATTAATATTCATATTGCCTTCAACTTTTCAATTGATACCTGGGTCAATTTTAAATTATTTGGTTCAGTCGGATTAATGTTGGTTTTTGTGGCGATGCAGGCAATCATATTGGGTAAGTATATGAAAGATCCTGAGGATGCAAAGGTTGTAACTGCTCCGGAGGAGAATGATTTTCCGTTGGAAAGTGCTACGGTACAGAAACCTATCTCACAACGCAAAGGTGATGACGTATGAACTTTTATGTAATTAACGGCGAGGACGTGCCGGATAGTCTGGAAAAACGTTTGGCTGCTCGTCCTGCTCACTTGGCACGCATCGAAACTTTGCAGCAAGAGGGGCGTCTGATCCTGGCCGGTCCATATCCTGCAATTGATAGTCCTGAGCCTGGTCCGGCAGGATTTTCTGGCAGTCTGATTGTGGCGGAATTTGAATCGCTGGAGGCCGCTCAAGTGTGGGCTGAGGCTGATCCTTACGTTACTTCGGGTGTGTATGCAAAAGTGTCTGTTAAGCCATTCAAGAAAGTACTGCCAGTATAATTCAGTCGAATATGATTGATTAATGCTTGTTTTCTGTTTTATTTGGTTTCTAGACTTTATTGGCGATAGCGTATTCTTCAAGGATTCACGTTGGCAGTTTTAAGGCGTATACTGCCCATTCTTAAATTTATTCAATTTATATAAAGGAAGTTACATGCGTTTGATGAAATTTTCGCAGTTAACAATCGTAGGTATTTTTGGCCTGGTTGCGATGTCAACTGCTCATGCACAGGCTTCAGCCGCCGTGGCCAAGGTGAATGGCGTAATTATTCCTCAATCGCGCCTTGAGTTGATGGTGAAGGCCAGTGCTGCTCAAGGTCAACAAGATGGTCCGGAAATGAGAAAATCCCTGCGCGAAAATCTCATTACTGAAGAAATAATTTCTCAAGAGGCGATAAAAAAAGGACTTGATAAAGATCCAGAAATCCAGACACAGCTTGACCTGGCACGCCAAAGGGTATTAGTTAGTTCATTTCAGGCGGATTACATAAAGAATAATGCGGTGAGTGATGAAACTTTGCGTAAGGAATATGAAATCCTGAAGTTACAAATGGGCGACAAAGAATACAAGCCACGTCATATCCTTGTGGAAAATGAAAGTGAAGCTCGAGATATTATTGCCAGTTTAAATAGAGGTGGTGATTTTGCTAAGATTGCGAGTGAAAAATCAATGGATGAAGGCAGCAAAAATAATGGTGGAGAGCTTGATTGGAGTCCAGCAGCATCCTACGTTAGGCCTTTTGCAGAAGCGCTGGAAAAACTGGAGAAAGGAAAGACAACTGAAACGCCGGTGCAAACGTCTTTTGGTTGGCACGTAATCAGGCTTGATGACGTGCGTCCCATGCAAGTGCCACCGTTTGAAGAAGTGAAAGAAAATATGCAGCAGCGCGTATTGCAACGGGAATTTGGAACCGTGGTGCAAGAGTTGCGCAGTAGTGCTAAGGTAGAATGATCTAGTTATCCCATCTTAATTTATGGGTAGCCTGGTTATTATGTATCACTGAATTTTTTCTTTACCCGTGGGGCTAACGCGCATAATAATTCGTAGCTGACTGTGCCAGCTGAATGTGCGATTTCATCCACGGGCTGTCCTTTTCCCCAAAGGACAACTGGACAATTTATCTCGCTATTCTCCTCAATGTGACTCAGATCAACGGCCAACATATCCATTGATATACGGCCAATGGTATGAGATTGCTGACCGTTAACTAATACAGGCGTCCCGGTTGGTGCATGACGTGGATAGCCATCCGCATAGCCGCACGCAACAATGCCAATCCGCATCGGGTGAGTCGCTTGAAAAAGCCCGCCGTACCCTACTCTGTCTCCCGTTTTAATATTTTGTGTCGCTATGAGCTTGCTGGACACTGTCATGACGGGCTGAAGTCCAAGTTCGGCAGCTGTTTTTTCTGTTAAGGGTGACGCGCCATAGAGCATAATGCCAGGACGTACCCATTCATGATGCGCTTGCGGATAACGAATAATAGCAGCAGAATTAGCTAATGAACGGGGTTGAGAGAATCCGGCAGTTAACGTGTTAAAGCATTGCAGTTGTTTGTTTACTTCTCCGCCGCCGGTAGGGTCATCCGCGTCGGCGAAGTGTGTCATTAACGTAATTCGGTTGATGGCAGGACTGGTTGTTAGTGACTGAAGTGCATAAGGGAATTCTTCAGGCGCAAACCCCAAGCGATTCATCCCGGTATTGAGCTTAATGAAGACATCTAATCCTTTATGTTGGGATGCCAATATCATTTCCACTTGCATTTTGTGATGGATGACGGCGCTTAATTGGTATTTTTTAAACTGTGCTAACTCCTCTGTTGAAATAAAACCTTCAAGAAGCAGAATGGGATGGTGGAATCCTGCGTTACGAAGACGTATTGCGGCATCCAGCTCCGATATTGCAAAACCATCCGCATTCTGTAATGCTTTGGCGGCATGAAGTAAGCCGTGACCATATGCATTTGCCTTGATTACAGCCATAATACGTGCGTTTGGCGCATAACGGCGAACAACGGATAAATTTTGTTCGAGTTTTGAAAGATCGATCTGTGCTTGTATTGGGCGTGACTTTAATTTTGCATCTGGCATTGTAGGTTATTTTTTTACCGACATTAATTTTCCGATAGTAACCGTTCAGCTTGTCATGCTTTGTTTTGATAATCGTGATAAGACTGTGGTTATAGACGATTAAACTAAGCATCTTTTCATTATTTTGAAATCAAGTTACGATAATCTTTGTCGTTGCAAAGATAAGGGCGAATAATTACATAGATCGGGCGATGAAGTAAAACTTATTGCCATTACTTGCTAAATCAGTATAGCCACTGTTATGAAATTTGAGGTAGTGTGGCAGGAAAACTTTTAGAGGGAATAGTTTGAAACGCGGTTTCTATACGATCATGGCGGCGCAGTTTTTTTCTTCACTCGCAGATAATGCGCTGCTGGTTGTAGCGATTGCATTATTGATTGAACTGCATGCGCCGGCATATCTGACGCCGATGCTGAAGTTTGTTTTTGTGTTGTTCTATGTCATTCTCGCACCTTTTGTGGGGGCATTTGCTGATTCCATACCGAAGGGTCGCGTAATGTTTATCAGTAATGGTATCAAGATCATAGGTTGTGGATTGCTGTTTTTTGCAGTAGACCAATATTTTGCGCTTGCTGCTTATGCGATTGTTGGATTGGGTGCGGCGGCATATTCACCCGCCAAATATGGCATATTGACTGAATTGCTGCCAGCCGAAAAATTAGTGATTGCGAATGGTTGGATTGAAGGCCTGACAGTTGCATCTATTGTATTGGGTACCGTGTTGGGCGGATTATTGATCACACCGGCTATTTCCGATGCCTTACTTACATTTGATTTTCCATTTATCAATACTGGCATTGATACCGCGATGGAGGCCAGTATTTTTGTCGTTGCCGTTGTTTATAGTTTGGCTGTAATTTTTAACCTCTATATTCCCGATACTGGCATTGATCACCGTATTCTTAAAAAAAATCCTTTTTTTCTGATTCATGAATTTAGCCATTGTGTGAAACTTTTATGGACCGATAAGCTAGGTCAGATTTCGCTTGCTGTGACGACATTATTCTGGGGGGCGGGCGCAACGTTGCAATTTATTGTGTTGAAATGGGCTGAAGTGGCGCTGGATTATTCACTCAGTAAAGCGGCAATGTTGCAGGGTGTTGTTGCGATTGGTATTGGAATCGGTGCGGTGATGGCGGCAAAGCTGGTTTCTTTGCGGCAGTCGGTCAAGGTTATCCCACTTGGCATTGCAGCGGGCTTTGTGGTGTTGTCATTGATACCGGTTACCGATTTGTGGCTCGCAGTTATTTTATTGGTGTTGATTGGGGGGCTAGCGGGGTTTTTTGTAGTGCCAATGAACGCCTTGTTGCAACATCGTGGTTACATTTTGATGGGTGCCGGTCACTCTATCGCGGTACAAAACTTTAACGAAAATATCGGTATTCTTATCATGTTGTTAATTTATGCCGCGTTGGTTGTTTTTGAAGTGCATATTTACATTATCATTATGTTGTTTGGTTTATGTTTGTCTTTGTGTATGATTCTGATTCGTAGATGGCACTTGTTAAATCAGAGTAAAGAAGATTCACTGCATTTAATAGGCACCAAAGAACGGGTGCATGCTAAGTAAATGCTTTCCTTCTATTTTAATGATCGCATGGTATCTTTGGCAAAACATAGATCTTCCCAAGCCTTGGCTTTGTCAGGCAGGGAGCGCAGCAGGTAGGCGGGATGGTAAGTGACGATTAATGGAATGCCGAAATATTGATGTAATTTGCCGCGCAAGGTGGATATATTTTCATCGCTTTTCAAAAGATTTTGTGCGGCGACTTTCCCCAAAGCGAGAATAATTTTTGGTTTGATCAATTCGATCTGTCTTGCTAAATAGGGTTCACACTGCCTTGTTTCATTGGGTGCAGGGTTTCTGTTATTTGGCGGACGACATTTTACGATATTAGCGATATAGACGTTGTTTCCGCGTTGCAAACCAACGGCCGACAGCATATTATCCAACAGTTTCCCGGCGGGGCCGACAAATGGTTCCCCTGTTGCATCTTCTCTTGCGCCAGGACCTTCACCAATACATAGCCAATCCGCTTTCTCATCACCGACTCCAAATACAGCCTGCGCGCGCGCTTGACTTAAGGCACAGGCAGCACAATGCGCTACTTCTGCTTTAAGTTGATCCCAGTCCATATGCAAAATCTGTTGACGCCGTGTATCATTTGATATGTTAGAAGCAGGGCATTTTTTGTATTGATCTTCTTGGCTTGAAAATTTTGTGGATACTGCGCTATCTTGCAAATTTTCAGATTTGATGTGCCAGAGAGGAAGTAAACCCAGCTCCTTGAGGATTATTTTGCGTCGATTGCTCATAGCAGTAATTTCATAACAATCGCATCTTCCCGTCCACACATGTCCGGATAATAACCCTTACGTTTGGCAATTGGCTTGAATCCGATCTGTTTATATAGCAGAGCGGCGCCGGTATTAGACTCCCTTACATCGAGTAACATGGATTGTAAATTTTGCTGTCTGGCTAAATGAATAAAATAATTTAACAGTTTTCTGCCCCAGCCTTTATTTTGCCAATTGGCTGCGATGCCGACGGTCAG
>JAJFJI010000248.1 GCA_021774205.1 Nitrosomonas sp. | reverse complement strand
GATTGAGCAAGT
Source organism: Nitrosomonas sp. (assembly GCA_021774205.1). Classification (GTDB taxonomy): domain Bacteria; phylum Pseudomonadota; class Gammaproteobacteria; order Burkholderiales; family Nitrosomonadaceae; genus Nitrosomonas. The sequence continues at coordinate 7,371 of JAJFJI010000248.1, read as the reverse complement.
GACACTTAGCATTGGTTATGTACAGATTAACAGTGATGATTTTCCAGTCACAATTTTAGATAAGGCTGATAAAGCATTATATTTTGCCAAGCAGCATGGTAGAAATCAGGTGTGTTGTTATGAAAACTTAATTAGTCAGGGAAAATTACAAGAAGTTATTACGCATGAAACTGAGTTGTTTTAAGGTTATCTGAACAGTTATTGCGTTGAACTGAATGGTTATTAATAAGATAGTTTTTTAATGGAGAAAATTTATGAGTTTAGAAAATGAGATCAAAGCAAGATTTGGTGGAATCTGGAATTCAATCGTTGTTTTATTTGTTGTGATCGTCTGCCTTCGTTTTTCAAGCATAGAGTTAGCCGCGGAAGAGTTGAGTGAGAGACTTTCCCATTCACTATGCCTGTTTTTTATTGCACTTGGTGTTGGCTTTGCACTTGGGATTGTGAAAATGATTTTTTCCAGTTTTAATGAGCCGCATTCCCGGCTTTCTAAAGCAGCCAATTTTGCTTCTGGTTTGAAATATGGTTTTGTTGTTGTCGGTATGTTGATTTTTATTGTTGGGGTAATGCAACTTGAGAATTTCCTGGGGCCGCTGCAACCACTTCTTGATTCATTATTCGGAAAATTGACCGGATTGATTGCGTAGGGCCAATTACTAGGGGGTCGCTTAGTACCGCCCCCCCCCAAAATAACGTCAGGGTTTTTTCGTTATGGCACAAAGCATGGTCTGTTAGCGCTGGAAGAGATAAGTCGCTGGTTTTATTATCCGGACAATTGAAACCAGGTTTTAAAGAATCAACGCAAATATCCGATATATAGTTGTGTTGTGAAATTGAAGAATTCAAGCAGATGATCATACAATCCAGTAGCCAAACGTTACATCCACTACAACCTAGACATGATGTCAACCCGGCGCGCAATAACGGGCACGCCGAAACAGACAACCATGCTCAAGAAATCACTCAGCCTGAATCAACAACAAAACAACAACCAAATCTTGCCGAACAGCGCCAGATTAGTGAATTACGCAGTAGAGATCAAGAAGTCCGTGCCCACGAGCTGGCGCATCTTGCAGCAGCCAGCGGTCTGAGTAAGGGCGGTCCCACTTTTGAATTCGTTCTAGGGCCTGATGGTCAACGCTATGCAGTCGGTGGAGAAGTGCAAATTGATACTTCCGGGGTTTCAGGCGATCCAGAGGCGACATTACAAAAAGCGCAGCAAATTCAGCAAGCCGCATTGGCACCTGCACAACCCTCTGCCCAGGATCGGTCGGTCGCGGTAGCTGCTGCCGCAATGGCCGCTGAGGCGCGTGCGGAGATTGCCAGCCAGACAACTTTGGATAACGATGATGAAACAAGCGTTCAACGTATCACAGCCAAAGTAAATGACACCTACAACGCAATTTCAGAAGCGGATACGCAACGTACCAGTTCTTTAATAGACCTGGTTGTTTGATTTTTATGCTAACAGCAGAACTTCGTATGATGCAATCTCGACTGCAAAGATGCGTTAAATTACACGGCTGCTGATCCATATGACTGCTGCTGTACGATCTATTTAGCTTCAGATAATTGCATGGTCAGTGTTAATGTTGAAAATAATAATGACACGTCATCTACCAATTTTTTCCTTTTGCCGATTTTTTTAGCTGTTGTTGCTTGTGACAGCAGCAATGTCACTGTAGAAGATTTAGGCTTGGCTGGCCTTGGGAGGTAGATTTAAGCCCGGGCAGCAATGTTTCTATTTTAAAGACCAAGTTAACTTTAATGGAAGTCGTTATCAATACATCTGGTATCAACTGATGGAGGATGCCGATATTCAATCCAGAAAATGGACGCCAATGGAAATGGAGCAGGGCAATATCGTTATCGAGAAGCCGGGTATCATGAAACTTCTTGCTGATTCATATGGAACACCTTCCCATTTTAGCGATTCTCAAAGCCAGGACGAGATCGACGATATCTTAAAGCCATCAAAAAGTGATTATTTAATTCACTACGAAATCCAGAACGATAAGCTTGTCTGGATGGAAGATCGTAACCTGGATGGTGATTTTGATGATGTCGATGAATTTCCAGAGGCGATGATTTATACGCGCGTAAAATCATAATTGTATTATTAATTTGAACGCATCTTGAAATCTTCTGATACCGCATCTTCTATCGAATTCTTATAGGCTATTTTAAATCTATGATAAGCATCATTTGCCAAATGATGCTGTTGACGCCATTCAAGCACACCCTTGCGATGAAGGTGTAAGCCGGCTTGCGGCATCAAGCTTATATTTGATGGCAACTCAGCAATATAAGTGTCTTCTTGGTAAGGAAACGCTTGACTGTTTTGAGCCATATAACGTATCAGGTTTGCACCGGTACAATAGCTTATTAACCGCGCACTGGCATATTGATTAACAATAGATGCAAGATATTAAAAAATCGGCCAGTCATCCGTATTGACAGGATGATCAGAGAATGACGTTACATCTAGGTTACCGACATAATCACGATCATAATCGCCGCCGAGGATATAGGTATTGTCCATGACCATGTAACGATCGGATATCCGGCCCTGGCGTTCGATTACCGCAATGGTCGCAGCGCTTCCCTCAAATGTATCCAATACGGTTTGTTTATCTTGAACGAAATCAAGATGAACCTTGGGTAATTTTTTCGAATTCACAATAACTAAAGTTGCAGCAATCAATAAACACAGTGCAACTGTTGAAAACCCGAAAGATTGCTTACCAAAAACACCCAATAAACGGATCAATAAGTAGATAGAAACGACGCCATAGAGTAACGCTATCAAATAGATGCTGTTCCATAAGCCAAATTGATCCAACAGAAAAAAACCGGCGGTAAATGCGCCTGCAGCAGCACCCCAGGTATTAATTGCCGCCATTTCTCCGACTGCTTTTCCTGTCGTGCCGCCAAATGATTCGGCAAGTCGAAGGATAATCGGAAAAATGCTCCCCAGGCAAAGTAACGGTGGCCCCATAACAAGAAAAGCCAGCCCAAAAACCTGCGGCAGATAAGCCACCCATGGCAGGGAATGCATATAAAACTGCAAGCCGCCAGTTAATCGATCGAAAGCAAGCGGCGTTATTGCCGTTAGCATTGCACTGGAAAATATTAAAATGGTCAGGCTCTTTATAGGCAAAAAACGTGAATGGATTAGGCCGTTGGCCACGACCGATGCAACTGCGAGCATCACCAGAAATACCACAACAATGATAGAAAATGTATAAACTGAATTTTGCAACACCTGTGAGAACATTCGAATCCACAGCACTTGTAGGGCTAATGTAACAAAACCAGATAATGCAGATAAGAAATTTAACTCGGTTACTCCAAGCTGGTTAGCAAGCAAAACATTCTTTGCGGGGAGGGGTTGGGACACGCTTTGAACAGAAGGGCTACTGTTTTTATATTCAGTGACTTTTGAGGCAATAATTGCACTTACGCCAACCAATACAGTGATACCAATGGAAACCAAATAAGCGGTTTTTATGCCGAATAAAATGGGCAAGTAAAAACCAGCGATTAACGCGCCTACACTGGCACCCAATATATTAACTGCGTAAAGGATAGAAACTTTACGGCTCATTAGATCAATATCTCGTGCAATATATTGACTCATGACAGGTAATGTGCCACCGATCAAGAAAGCAGCAGGAAACAGGAACAGCATGGCAAGAACAAATTTAATCGCCAGAAAAATATTTTCCTGCCCAGAAAAACTTGAAAATAAGTGTGGATATATTTGTTGATAAACCGGAATTAGCAAGAAATAACCCAGCGCAGCTACACTAACACCCAATTCTATGAAACCATAGGTGCGAAGTGGGTGCGTTAGTTTCTGTGAACGGTTGCCCCAAACGCTGCCGCCGATTGCTAAACCGATAAAAAATGCGGTTAATGTGACGGCTGCGGCGTGGGCTGTATTACCAAATAACAATCCCAACTCTCGCATCCACAAAATCTCATAAACGAGTGTTGTGCAACCAGAAGCAAAAAATAAAATTAAGATCTTGTCTATAATTGACAAATAGTGCTATTTGGATAGTCCTAATTAATTGATAAATTAGTCGGTTGCGAAATTACTTTATGGTAATGCTGGCCAGCCATTCAAGGTTTATTGCTCGCTGGTTGGCAGGCAGAGGGTTTAGGCGCATTCGCAAATTAAAGCATACCCGTTGTGCTATGAAGCTGATTTTGGGCATTGTAAAGATAAGTATTGGCTTGGGAACTGCGGCAAATTGCCGCACCTATCACAGCCCCAATTTTACAAAAGCTCAAAAAACAACTGGTTAATTTAAGTGTTGTCTGAGTGCGACAATTTGCCACATTGAATGTTTCATTGATTTAGTTGATATTCGCCAAGTATTCAAAAACAAGAAAGAATACGGTCAAGTCATTTCAAAAAATAGTTAATAAATTGTGCAAATTGACGGTCAGTCGGATTGCGCAAAATACTGAAAATTGGGAGAGAAACATGAACATTTCAAGTGTTAAATTATTATCGGCATGCGTCAGTTCTGCTGTGCTGCTAATGGCAGTGAGCCAAAATGCTTTTTCACATACCCGTTTAACGGTGCCAGTTACCAAGGAAAGCTCGTCAGCCCATGGCACCACCACAACCGCAGTCAATATTCCGCATGGCTGTACCGACAATCCGGTGATCGGCAATGTATTTTTTCTGCCTGATACCACGGATGCCACTGTACAAACTTCAGCAACGGATGATTTTGAAGCTTTTGAAACCCCGGACGGTGAAAACGCATTGACTTATATTGTTAACCCGCCGTTTATTCGTTTGATTAAAAGCAATGAAGTATATAGTACTCAGGAATTTATCCTAGATCCATTGCAGAATCCTATTGGATTCTGGGCCGCTGATGGCTCATTGCCCGCGCATAATTGGGTCGGACAACTGCCAGTTAAAATTACCGCAGTAGCCATTCAGCCTGCGTCCTGTGCGAGAAGTGTCACTTTTGTGCCGGCGATCGCTAACATTTGCGTGATGTCATCAATGGCTGAAATCGATGGCAAAAATTCCGATGATCCCAACGTTGATTTCTGGACTGCGCCTGATGTAGGGACCCCATATGATGCACCGAGTTGGAGCTATCCTGCCAGCTATAAAGTTGAGCGTGATGTGCTAGGCAATCCAATGCCGGAAAGTTGCGGCGATGGCGTTGCAGTGCGCATTATTCCATCGGCCGCACAGATGAATCGTGACATGCCGATCACAGTGGGTGGCCAGCAGATGTGGCCGCTACCATAACTGTATAGTTTCTGGTGGTCAATGGGTCAACCTTTGTTTAGGCCAGGGTTGGCCCTTTTTGTTAAACAAGGACCCTCATTTTTCTTTCTCGTCGCTTGCTGTTATATAAATTCTAAAATTTTTGCCTGATAGGTGCGACAAAATGTCACATTGTTTTTTTTTAGCAAAAGTATGATACTGCCTTCCAGTGATTGCGGCCACGATACAGTGATCATCGCAAGCATGAAAAGTAAATTCACTTACAATCAGATACAAGAATTTACTCGTTGATGATAAGTAAATTCACCTACAAACAAATACAAGAATTTTCTCATTGGCCTCTTTTTTTTAATATTTTTAAAGGATTAAAAATGAATAAAGCGAAACTGTTTACTTGTGCACTAACTGGCGTTATGTTGGCGGGCTTGAGTCAGAGCGTGCTGTCGCATACACGTTTGAATGTTGCTACAGCAGTTGAAGGAAGTCGTAGCATCAATCAAATGGTGATTTCTCATTCTTGCAATGAAACGAGTACAACTTTTGGAACAACGGTCGTTTTTCCAGATGGTGTGGATTCCACGATTGAAGTAGATGGTGCTCCGCACGAAGGTACAATCCTCGATTTTATGACAAACTATGGTAATAACCATCAGCTTATTTTAGATCGTGCTTCATTCGATAAAATGGAAGAAAAAATTGTCAATGGAAACGTTGTCGGATACTGGGCAGGTGGTGGACCCGGCATGCCGAATTCGATGAATGCAATAACTTCTTTTAGACATAGCGCAGCTGGTATTGAGCCGACTTCCTGTGCTGCAGAGGTGCAGATTAAAATTTCGGTAGCTGATATCTGTGAAATTACCAATGTTGGTGGTTTTACTGATGATACCGTGAGACTTTGGACACATAACAATTTGGGTTCGGTATATGATCGTGTGAGTGACACTGACAATGGCCCTGCTACATTTACCATTACGCGGGATCTGGTGGCAAATCCACTGCCAGAAGATTGCGGTGAGACGGGCGCTATCGTGGTGGTCAAGCCATCTGCCGCGCAGATCGATCGCGATATGCCGATTATGTGGAATGGAAGTCAGGTTTGGCCACAGCCATAACGCTGAAGTAAAGAAACACCTCCAAAAACTGCCTCACGGCAGTACCCGGTTGCTTGCAACCGGGTTTTTTTTTTGCACTTTCCAGGTGCGACATTTTGTCACATTGCTATTCGAGCGCTTGACAAGGATAATGAAAGAAAAGCAAATTGGGCAATAATAGATGGCCCAATTAATTTCAAGCAACAATTACATAAGGAGGATACGATCATGCAATCACAATCCTTGAAAACTATATCAAGCAGCGTTTTTATTGCCATATGCCTGTTAGCTTATGCCGCAGTTAGTCATGCGCATACAGCTGGGGCAACGTTGGATTCAGGTAACAATACCAGAAGTTTTACCGGTGTGGCGTTTATTACTTGTATCGATGATGGAAATGGTCCGGCGGATAACCTGATCGCCAGGATTAGGGACAAATCCGCACCGGTACCGGGCTTGATGACGAATCTGCAGATTTTTAAAGGTAATAAGTCAAACACGATTACTGACACGGTCTCAGGTGACGCAGAGTTTAGCCCGTTTGTCACGCTGCAGGGTGGACCTGGCGTGTATTGGATCATGGTGAGTAAAACTGATGTGGGTGCAAGACAATTTGACGTTGAGTATCATTGTAATACCAGCACGGGTGTACACACCGGCACAGATATTGGTGTGACGCAGTTTGGCGAGCCTGCATTTACCCCATAGTTAGATAATAATGAAGTAACTCATTGGTGATAAAGGGTTTAAATTGTCATGAAAGTGAAATTTATAATATTGTTGACCGGGTTTGTCGTTAATCTATTGCTGTTTGGCTCAGTGTTGGCGCATTCGGTGGGTGAAGCTACGCCTTCCTGTACGTTAACTTCCATGGATGGAAAGCCTGCGCCTGATCTACAGAAGCTGCGGGGTGAAGTTGTTTACGTGGACTTCTGGGCTTCCTGGTGTCCCCCTTGTGTCAGATCTTTTCCATTTATGGATCAGTTAGAGCATGAATTTAAGGATCAGGGT
>JAJFJI010000247.1 GCA_021774205.1 Nitrosomonas sp. | reverse complement strand
CCAATCAACAAGATTGGTAACAACGAAACTACTGTAAACCAAACTGCAAAACGTTGAGTCAGTGAGGTAAACTTCACCGGTTTTCTCCGCGATGTTTTACAAAGACTTATCTTAACGCTTAACCAGGTGATTTAGAAGCCTATCAGCATATTAATCAAACCAGACTTCAACGATGACCGTATAGTCATCCCACTTCAACCAATTTATCTAATGGAATGATAAAAAAATGCAAACGCTTCCCACTAGAAAATTCTCGGCTAATACGACAAAATGGGCGGCGTAAAGATTTCATTAACCTGGCTAAAAGATCCACCTGGCGTTGGTCCGCCGCTAATCGCATAAAAACGCCCATCAACAACCGCCGCGCCTAGTCCATGACGCGCCGTTGGCATCGGGGCCATGGCATGCCATTGATCCACATCGGGCATATACATTTCATTAGTCGCAAACGTCCCCTTTTCAGATTCACCCCCCAGCACATAGATACGGCCATCGATTACACCAGCGGCTATGCCACTACGAGCAGTAGGCAGCTTGGCTCGCGACTGCCATTGATCGGTTTCAGGATCGTATTCCTCAACAATCCCCATATTCTGACGGTAATTCAAATTAGGCCGTCCGCCGATGGCGTAAATTCGAGATCCTACAGTAGCAACTGCCAAATGATCTCGAGGCGTAGGCATTGATGCAGCGGACGACCAAGTGTTTGATTGTGGGTTAAACACTTCCACGACTGCGGTGTTGCGTTCGCCATCATAACCACCAATTGCGTACAAACGGTCCTGATATACGGTAACGCCAAGCGCTCCACGCGCGGTGGGCATTTGCGGCAACTCACGCCAAGTCGCCGTATCAGGACTGTATTGATAGACGGTTGAAACCGCCTTCCATACCGAAAAAAGTGACTTGGTGAATCCGCCGATCACATACAAAGCGCCGTTGATGACGGCAATACCTGTGTGATGTCGGCCTTCTGGAAGTGGCGCTGTCGTGGTCCAGGTATTAGATTTGGGATCATACACTTCAACCGCGCGACTAATGGCATAATCCAGCGCATTCTTAAAGCTAGGTTTACTAAAACCACCAACCACATAAATCTTGCCATCGACAGCCGCAGCAGCGACCTCGGTTCGTTTCGTGAGCGCAGGCGCGCCCATCGTCCATGTGCCTATCTTAGAAGCATCAGCAGAAACCGGCTGAATGCTCACAAAAGGAAAAAAAAGAACGAACGTGGTAATAATAAGCTTTGATGTTGACATGAAAAATACCTCCGGCTGATTTTTTTCAATATATCGATCTTACATAAGACACAACAAACACTAGGAGGCTGTCTGAGAATAGAACAACTATTCGCCTCAAATGATCAAAAAATCTACCTCAAAATGACCTCCCCTCGCTACGACCACTATTCTCAGACAGCCTCCTCGATTTATCCAGCTGAATATTTTTTCCGCCGATAGGTGAACCAGCCATGCTACCCATGACCTTATAACCTATCATAAATTCTCTTTATAACAGCATAAATCTAAAAAAATTACGTAGTATGATGAATACTTAATATTCGTTACGTTACCAAGAGAAAACGCACGATTTCATGACCACCCGACCTGCCACGCCGACTGCACTTGCACCCAGAAAAGAACGCTTTGCCTGGGCCATGTATGATTTTGCCAATTCCGGTTACACCACTGTCATTTTGACAGCTGTATTTAATAGCTACTTTGTCGGTGTTATTGCTGCCAGCGATTATAGTAACGGTGATGCCACTCTGCTGTGGACAATAGCCATTGCAATAGCCAATCTAGTGGTTTTACTGACCGCACCGGTGATTGGAGCGATTGCTGACTACAGTGCCAATAAAAAAAACTTTCTGGGCTTCACTACCGTCGGCTGTGTGCTGTTTACCGCTCTGCTGGCCATCACCGGACCTGGCGATGTCGCGTTAGCAATGACACTGATTGTACTGTCCAGTTTGATGTTCTTTACCGGCGAAAATTTAATTGCTGCTTTTTTGCCGGAAATCAGCCCACCAGAGCATATGGGCCGGCTATCTGCCTACGGCTGGACACTGGGCTATTTGGGTGGTTTATTGGTATTAGGGTTGTGTCTGATCTATGTGCAGTGGGCACAAAGCCAAGGATATGAAGCGCAGGAATTTGTACCCGTCACGGTATTAATTGTCGCGGCAGCATTCGCGCTGGCCAGCCTGCCAACTTTTATCTGGTTGCAAGAACGCGCACAACCACAAACCAGTCTGCGTTTTTCCGCTTATATCCGGGAAGGCTATGCACGCTTGCGTGATACCTGGCAGCACGCACGCCGTTATCAGGATTTATTTCGTTTTCTCATTGCGTTGATGATCTATCACTGCGGCATTAATACCGTCGTGGTACTTGCAGCGGTGTATGCACAGCAAGTCATGGGTTTCGAAACGCAGGATACCATTATGCTAATCCTGGTGGTCAACATCACTGCCGCTATTGGTGCTTTTTTGTTTGGCCAATTGCAAGATCACATTGGGTCAAAACGCACCCTGGTGATTACCTTACTGTTATGGGTTGCTGCAACAATACTGGCTTATTTTAGCCATGAACGCTCTTCCTTCTGGCTGGTAGCGAATCTTGTTGGGTTGGCGCTGGGCGCAAGCCAGAGTGCTGGCCGCGCTATGGTGGGCTTATTTTCGCCACCCGGGCGCAGCGGCGAATTTTTTGGTCTTTGGGGTCTAGCGACTAAATTGGCTGCGGTCATTGGGCCATTGGTTTACGGCACACTGACGTCAATCACCGCAGGTGATCATCGTACTGCGTTATTATCAACGACCGTATTTTTCCTGTTGGGGTTATTGGCGTTATCGCTGGTAAATGAGCGGCGTGGACGACAAGCAGCCCACGGCCCCTTCCGCCAAGACCTCGCAACTTGACCTCAGAATCACAAAACGGTTTATTGCTCGAACACAAAGATCTCAACGCGGCGATTTTTTGCTCTATTTGTCGACGTATCATTAGGCGCAACAGGTTCATAGGATCCGTGACCATCAATACTGATACGGCCAGGTGGCACACTATGGCTCACCAGGTAATCACGCGTACTAGCAGCTCGATTCACTGATAATGGATTGTTGATGGCATCACTCCCGGAGTTGTCGGTATGACCGACAATCGTAACCATTGCATTGACGTTATTCATTAAACTATTTGAAAAACTATCTAATACTGGCCGCATGTTAGGTTTAATTTCAGCACGATTGGTATCAAAGGAGATATCGCTTGGAATATCCAGTTTCAGGCGATTGTCATCTGTCTGAGAGACTTGTACGTCAGTCCCTGCAGTTGCTTCTTCCATCTGTCTTTTTTGTTCTTCCATATTCTTGGACCAGATATAACCGGCCGCAGCACCCACGCCAGCGCCGGCCGCCGCACCAATTGCCGCACCCTTGCCTTTGCCCGCTATAGCACCAATGATTGCGCCGGTTCCGGCACCGATAGCCGAACCTTGTGCAGTACCACGCTGAGTCTCGCTCATACCAGCACATCCACCAAGCA
>JAJFJI010000246.1 GCA_021774205.1 Nitrosomonas sp. | reverse complement strand
AATGGAAAAAATTTGACTTCATCAACCAACGCGGGTGCATTGCTCATGAAAAAATTAATAAACTCTTTAATTTCAGGTTTGTCAGAGGATTTTGCTTTGACATAGATAAAAAGCGGTCTGGATAAAGGGCTGTAGGTTGTATCTTCTACGGTTTCTGCCGATGGAATGACACCGCCGTTACCATTATCGACTGCCACAGCGCGAACCTTTTTTTGATTCTCTATGTAATAAGCAAAGCCAAAATATCCCAGCGCATACATATCGTTTGCGACACCTTGCACCAGCACATTATCATCTTCCGCTGCGGTAAAGTCACCACGGCTGGACTTAGTTTTTCCTACGATGGCTTCCGTGAAGTAATCAAAGGTGCCCGAATCAGCACCTGGACCATAGAGCTTAATTTCTTTGTCTGGCCATGCAGGATTTACTTGATTCCATTTGGTGATTTTTCCCTGCGCGGCAGGTTCCCAGATCTTTTTAAGCTCAGCAATTGTTATGGTGTCACTCCAGGTGTTCCTGGGGTTGACTGTAATCGTTAGCGCATCAAATGCGATTGGCATTTCGATGTACTGCACCCCAGCCTTTTTGCACACTTCCATTTCTATTGGCTTGATCGGGCGTGAAGCATTAACGATATCTATTTCATCACGACAAAATTTCTTAAAACCGCCGCCCGTGCCGGAAATACCAACGGTGACTCTGATACTGCCTCTTTTAGAAATTTGAAAATCTTCTGCGACCGCTTCAGTGATGGGATAGACAGTGCTGGAACCATCAATTCTAACGATGGGACTTGCGAAAGACGTGCTCACCGCACCTGCTAATATGCCGAATACGGCTGTTACAGCAAGCTTCCTGAAGTTAAGAAAATTCAACATTTATTCTCCATGTTTTTTATTGTATGACCGCTTGAGCGTCAAATATACTAAGTTAGAATTATGACAATTCACTTAACTGCTGGCTTTTTTCACAGCGCTCGCTATCCGCTTTACCCAGTAGTTAACTTTTTGTTCTGATTTTCCTTCCACCATTACTCGTAGCAGTGGTTCAGTGCCAGAAGCACGGAGCAAAACACGACCATTACTATCGAGATCAAGATTGGCTTCTTCCTGGATTTTCTTAATTGCTTTATTTTTATTGTAATTAAAATCTTTGGGAATTTTTACATTAATCAACTGTTGCGGAAAAAGTGTGACGCCACGCAGGGATTCAGCAAGTGTTTTGTTGGTATCGCGCAATGCATACAGCACCTGTAAAGCAGAAATAATACCATCGCCTGTTGTATGTTTGTCGATGCATAAAATATGGCCGGAACCTTCACCTCCTATTTGCCACCCTTTTTCCTGGAGTAATTCCAACACATAGCGATCGCCAACTTTGGCACGCGCAAAAGGAATATTTAATTTTTTCAAACTATTTTCTATTGCCAAATTAGTCATTAGCGTTCCCACGACACCGCCTTTGAGCTGATTATTCTGATGACGATGCTTGGCAATAATATAAATTAACTGATCACCGTCGTACAGGACGCCTTTTTTATCAACCATCATGACACGATCGGCATCCCCATCAAGTGCGATACCAAGATCGGCGTGATGCTGCTTGACGGCCTTTTGCAAAGTCGCGCAATGGGTTGCACCACATTCATGATTGATATTGACACCATCAGGTTGCACGCCGATAGACACCACATCAGCACCGAGTTCATGCAATACGTGGCCCGCGATGTGATAGGCCGCACCATGGGCACAATCGATCACTATCCGTAAACCACGAAGATCAAGATGATAAGGAAAACTGCTCTTGCAAAATTCAATATAACGTCCTGTCGCATCCTTGATCCGTTGTACTTTACCCAATTCGGCTGATGGCATAGACTGAATCGGTGTATTTAACCCTGCTTCAATTTGATGTTCCATGGCATCGGGAAGTTTACGACCTTCTGCAGAGAAAAATTTAACGCCATTGTCTTCAAATGGGTTATGTGAAGCTGAAATAACGATTCCCGCTTGCAATCGCAAGGCGCGAATAAGATATGCGATTGCAGGTGTTGGCATTGGGCCGCATAAGAGGACATCTACACCAGCAGCAGAGAGTCCGGCTTCCAGTGCTGATTCCAGCATATACCCGGATATTCGGGTATCTTTTCCAATCAGTACCGCCGGTCTTTCACCTTTCATTAAATGCCAGTCGGCCGCAGCCAGTACCTTACCCGCAGAATATCCCAGATGCATAATAAACTCAGGCGTAATGGGAAACTCACCTACCCGCCCCCGAATACCATCAGTCCCAAAATATTTTTTAGTCACTTTACCTATCCATTAAAAAAATATATAACAGTGCGAGAAAGTTGCATTGTACTTTTCGTCAAACAACATCATTCACAGCCACATAAACAGCCAGTGCATCCTTGGTTGCTTTTACATCATGTACCCTTATGATTTTGGCGCCATTAATGACAGCCAGCAAGGCCGCAGCAATACTTTCGTAACGCCGATGATCTACAGCATTACCTGTAATTGTTCCTAACATGGATTTGCGTGAGATACCCACCAATATTGGCACATCCAAGCACAGAAATCTATCAAGATTGCGTAATAATTCAAGATTGTGGTCTAATGTTTTTCCAAAACCAAAACCTGGATCTATTATCAGTCTTTCTTTCGTAATTCCTGCCGCCTGCATTATAGTCAGACGCTGCCGCAGAAAATCCATGACGTCAGCGACAACATCTGTATATTGCGGATTTTTCTGCATTCTACGAGGCTCACCTTGCATATGCATGAGGCAAACTAAAACATGACATTCTTCTTTAACCGCTTCAATCGCACCCGGCGCACGAAGTGCGTTAACATCATTGACCATCGTTGCGCCGGCTTTGATTGCTTGCCGCATTACTTCTGGTTTGGAGGTATCGATAGAGACAGCAACATTCGTATCAGACAGCGCTTGAATGACCGGGATTACACGATTTAGCTCTTCTGCCTCATTGACGGATTCACTTCCAGGGCGAGTGGATTCTCCACCAATATCGAGTATATCAACGCCATCGTCAATTAAACGTTGAGCATGCTGAACAGCTTTGTTAGTTGAAGCATAAAGACCACCATCGGAGAAAGAGTCGGGCGTTACATTAACAACCCCCATAATCAGCGGACGGCAAATGGAAAGAAGATTATTTTGCCGTGATAGAGACACTATAAAATATAGAAAAGATACGGCGCTGCTGAAAAGGAAAGAATAAGAAAATAAAAAAAACAGGATACGATTCGTAAATTATTTACTATCACATCCTGTTATTTCCACTACTCAGTCTCTTTCGCTATTTCCTGTGAAGTTCCCTTTGGTTCTACTTCTGGCTCTGTTTCAGTAGGCTCATCAGCTGGAGCCGAATCGTCTTTTTCTGATGGAGACACAGTCGTCTTAGGTGGTTTTGGTGGACGAGGCGAGAGACCTTCCATAATATCCTTGATTTGCTCGCTATCAATCGTTTCCCACTCTAATAAAGCTTTCGCCATCGCTTCAATTTTGTCTTTGTTTTCTTCAATTAATTTACGTGCAAGTGCATATTGTTGGTCAACGATACGGCGAATCTCAGCATCCACTTTTTGCATGGTCTGTTCACTCATATTTTTGTGAGTGGTTACCGAACGTCCGAGAAAAACCTCACCTTCGTTTTCGCCATATACCATAGGGCCAAGCGAATCGGTCATTCCCCATTGCGTTACCATCTGTCTGGCTAAATCCGTGGCGCGCTCAAAGTCATTAGAAGCACCCGTCGTCATTTGCTTCATAAATACTTCTTCTGCAATACGTCCACCAAACATCACCGCAAGTTTCTGCATAATTTCCTCTCGCTCCATGCTGAAGCGATCTTCTGTCGGCAATTGCATCGTCACACCCAATGCGCGACCACGTGGAATAATTGTCACTTTATGGACCGGATCTGTCTTGTCTAGAAGCATCGCCACAACAGCATGCCCAGATTCATGGTAAGCCGTATTGCGTCGCTCATGTTCCGGCATAACCATTGAACGCCGTTCCGCACCCATGAAAATTTTATCCTTGGCGCGTTCAAAATCATCCATGTCCACCAAGCGCTTGTTACTGCGCGCAGCAAATAATGCTGCTTCATTAACTAAATTAGCGAGATCAGCACCAGACATTCCGGGCGTTCCACGCGCAATAATATTGGCTTCCACATCCGGTGAGAGGGGTACTTTACGCATGTGCACATGCAGAATTTGTTCACGTCCACGAATGTCCGGCAACGGTACGGTTACTTGACGATCAAAACGTCCAGGACGTAATAATGCTGGATCAAGTACATCGGGACGGTTGGTTGCAGCAACCACAATGACACCCATAGCCCCTTCGAAACCATCCATTTCTACCAGTAATTGGTTGAGTGTTTGTTCACGTTCGTCGTTACCGCCACCCAGTCCAGCACCCCGTTGACGACCCACTGCATCAATCTCGTCAATAAAGATAATGCAAGGCGCATGTTTCTTAGCCTGTTCAAACATGTCCCGAACTCGAGATGCACCAACACCAACGAACATTTCGACAAAATCAGATCCGGAGATACTAAAGAATGGCACCGCCGCCTCGCCAGCAATCGCGCGAGCTATTAGGGTTTTACCAGTTCCAGGGCTTCCAACCATTAAAACACCCCGTGGAATACGCCCACCCAATTTTTGAAATTTGCTTGGATCACGTAGAAACTCTACGAGTTCCGACACTTCTTCTTTAGCTTCCTCGCAACCTGCAACGTCATTAAATGTTACCGTATTGGCAGCTTTATCAAGCATACGCGCTTTACTTTTGCCAAATGAGAACGCACCACCGCCACGTCCACCACCTTGCATTTGACGCATGAAGAAAATCCATACACCAATTAACAATAACATCGGGAACCATGAAACAAAAATACTCATTAACATCGATGGTTCTTCTTCCGGCTTTGCTTCAATAATAACACCGGCTTTCAGCAGATCACTCACCAGCCACGGGTCAGTCGGCGAAAAGGTTGTAAACCTTCTGCCATCAGACTTAGTACCTCTTAAAGTACGCCCCTCAATAACAACCTTGGCAATCCTTCCTTGATTCATCTCATTGATGAATTCGGAATATTCCATTGCCTTCTGTTGAGGTTGACGCACACTAAACTGGTTGAATACTGTCATCAGCACCAACGCAATTACTAGCCAAATGGCCATGTTTTTTATTAAATTATTCAAAATAGCTCCTCGGTTTGCACCTACTCATACCCAATAATACTATTCTAACTCTATTTTATAATTTATAACAGAATAGTTCAGGAATGATTCAGTAATTAAAAGTTATAAGTTCGTTTATTTGCTTGATTGCACATACCTACTTTTTTGTAAAAAATATCACTTTTTCCCTAGCCCTAGCAAGTATAATTCTTTACTACGGCTCCGAGATGCCTTTGGCTTACGTATTATCACTTTCTGGAACCCAGTGCGCGCAGAACATACCAACTGTTCAAAATCACGCCCCTGAAAAACTTTGACAAGAAAATTGCCGTCGGGGTTCAATCTCTCCATCGAGAAAGCCAAAGCCAACTCCGCCAGATGAATACTACGCGCTTGATCACTTATTCCAATACCACTTACATTGGGCGACATATCTGAAATAACAAGATCCAATAGACGGTTTGCCAATTTTTCTTCAAGTGCATTTAGAATACACGTATCCCTGAAATCACCCTGGATGAAGTCAACCGCTTCCAGCGGCGCCATTTCCAACAAATCCAATGCAACAACTTTTCCTTTTCGGCCAACTTTTTGTATTGCCACCTGCGACCAACTACCCGGCGCCGCACCCAAATCAACGACGGCCATACCAGGTTTGAGTAACTGGTTACGCTCGGCAATTTCTAGCAACTTATAAGCTGCTCGAGAACGATAGCCATCCTTCTTCGCTTGTTTGACATAAAAATCATTAACATGCTCTTTTATCCACGTTTTGCTGGTTTTGGCATGTTTCATCGAGTAAAATCAGACCTTTCAAGAAAATTTATGCTATTACTTACCGCAACACAACGCCGCGCGCTTTCTGCACGTGCCCATGCAATTAATCCGATTGTCATGATCGGAAAAACAGGTTTATCGGCTGGGGTTATTAACGAGCTAGATCAAGGACTTTCGAGTCACGAATTAATTAAAGTTAAAGTGCAGATCGAAAATCGAGGTGCAAGAGATATCTTATTAGAGGAAATTTGCCAGCAGCTTAATGCGGCACCCGTTATGCATATTGGCAAAATACTAGTAATTTACCGCCCTAAATCAGAGGAATCAGAAAAAACACCAACTCCCTCATTACGCAAAAAGAAGCTTGAGCCACGCCGCACTAAGCGCAGCTACCAAGCCTGATTCTCGATTTTATTACTAATTAGCGACATCGATATCTCGGGCTAGATATACTTCACACCCAGAACTTCATATTCACGAATACCCCCAGGCGCTTGAACTTCAGCGACATCACCTTGACATTTACCAATCAGCGCGCGCGATATGGGTGAACTGATTGATATTTTCCCCACTTTAATATTAGCCTCATCATCACCAACGATCTGGTAAGTAACCGCCTCACCATTTTGCAGATCTTCCAACTCAACAGTAGCGCCAAATACACATGCGCCATCTGCATTAATTTGTGCCGGATTGATAATCTGTGCATTGGATAATTTACTTTCCAGCTCTGCAATCCGCCCTTCAACAAACCCCTGCTTTTCCTTAGCTGCATCATACTCTGCGTTCTCAGAAAGATCGCCGTGAGAGCGCGCTTCTGCAATTGCTGCTATAACTGCAGGGCGTTCAACGGATTTCAATTCGTGCAGTTCGTTGCGCAACGCTTCTGCACCTGCGACTGTTAATGGAATTGTGCTCACAGTTTATGTTTACCTTTCAAATATTATTTTGTTTAATAATACAACGGTGACAAGATTTTATTACTTGTTTTTTCTAGGAATGAAGTTTCTGCAAGTTATAAGCCTGCAACTCTTTCATGTTGGTCATACCGACATAGGCAGCACGCGCGCCTGCTAATGTAGTGTAACATGTAACGCCAGCTTCAAGCGCGGCATGGCGAATTGAATAAGAATCATGAATCGCGCTACGCTTGCTTGAAACCGTATTGACAATTAGTTCAATTTCACCATTTTTAATCATATCCACTATGTGCGGACGGCCTTCTGCAACTTTATTGATAGCAAACACTTTCAGGCCTGCGTCATTCATCTCTGCAGCAGTACCGCGCGTAGCGTAAAGTATGAAACCCAGTCGCGCAAAATCTCGGGCAAGTTCTATTGCCTGAAGTATGTCGGAACTACGTACACTAATAAAAATTTTTCCTGATTCAGGTAACCGTATACCTGTCGCTAATTGAGATTTGATAAATGCTTCAGCAAAGGTATTCCCGACACCCATAACTTCACCCGTTGACTTCATTTCAGGACCAAGAATCGTATCAACGCCCACAAGTTTAATAAAAGGAAATACAGCTTCCTTCACAGAAAAATGGGACGGAATAACTTCTTTGGTCAAGCCTTGACTGACCAGTGACATTCCCGCCATGCATCGCGCAGCAATTTTAGCCAATGGCAAGCCTGTTGCTTTGGAAACGAAAGGTACTGTCCGTGACGCTCGCGGATTAACTTCCAATACATACACAGTACCATCCTGAATTGCGAACTGCACATTCATCAGTCCAACAACATTTAATGCGCGTGCCATTGCGCTGGTCTGGCGCCGCAACTCATCACAAACGGCAGCAACTAGATTAAAAGGTGGCAGTGAGCATGCAGAATCACCGGAGTGAACACCAGCTTGCTCTATATGCTCCATAATGCCACCGATCAATACCGTCTCGCCATCATACACCGCGTCAATATCGACTTCTGTGGCATTATTGAGAAAATGATCCAACAATACAGGCGAATCATTGGATACGCTGACGGCTTTGCGCATATAATTTTCCAAATCACCTTGCTCATGAACAATTTCCATCGCGCGACCACCTAAGACATAGCTGGGTCTTACTACCAGCGGGTAACCGATCTCATCAGCGGCAACAAGTGCAGCTTGCGGATTGCGCACCGTACGATTAGGCGGTTGTTTCAATCCAAGCTCATGAAGCATTTTTTGAAAACGTTCGCGATCTTCGGCACAATCAATCATATCAGGACTGGTACCGATAATCGGCACGCCATTTGCAGCAAGATCACGCGCAAGTTTCAGCGGTGTTTGCCCACCATATTGCACAATAACGCCAAACGGTTTTTCCACCGCCACGATTTCAAGCACGTCCTCCAATGTCAGCGGCTCAAAATACAGTCGATCGGAAGTATCATAATCAGTTGACACTGTTTCCGGATTACAGTTAACCATGATGGTTTCAAAACCATCTTCACGCAACGCCAGTGCAGCATGAACACAACAATAATCAAACTCGATACCTTGTCCAATACGATTGGGGCCGCCACCCAATACTATTATCTTCTTTTTATCACTAGGATTAGCCTCACATTCTTCTTCGTAAGTGGAGTACATGTAAGCAGTACTGGTAGCAAATTCAGCAGCACAGGCATCAACACGTTTAAATACAGGCCGCAAACCGTATTGATGTCGTTTTGCACGAATTGCCGCTTGTTCTGTTTTTAACAATTTTGCCAGACGCCGATCAGAGAAGCCACACCGCTTTAGTTTGCGCAGGCTGTTAATATCAAGCATATCCAAACTTTGATCGGCAAGTGTTTGTTCCTGACGAACCAGATCTTCAATTTGCGCCAAGAACCAGGGATCTATTTTTGTGAAGCTATGAATTTTATCAAATGCCACCTTGCAACGGAATGCATCAGCGAGATACCAGATGCGATCTGCGCCCGGATTACCTAATTCGGTTTTAATGACCTCAACATCCGTCGTTTTTTCATCCAAACCATCGACACCTGTTTCCAATCCACGCAGGGCTTTTTGCAATGATTCCTGAAAAGTGCGGCCAATTGCCATCACCTCACCCACTGATTTCATCTGGGTGGTCAGACGATCATTTGCCTGTGGAAATTTTTCAAAAGCAAAGCGGGGAAGCTTGGTCACAACATAATCAATTGTCGGCTCAAATGATGCGGGTGTTACACCACCGGTAATGTCGTTTCCAAGCTCATCAAGCGTATATCCAACTGCAAGCTTAGCGGCTATTTTGGCAATTGGAAAACCCGTCGCTTTTGAGGCTAACGCGGAAGAACGGGACACGCGCGGATTCATTTCGATTACCAACATACGCCCATCTTGCGGATTTATCGCAAACTGCACATTGGAGCCACCCGTCTCGACACCAATTTCACGTAATACCGCAATTGATGCATTACGCATCAGCTGGTATTCCTTGTCAGTCAGTGTTTGTGCCGGAGCAACCGTAATCGAATCACCGGTATGGACACCCATGGGATCAAGATTTTCAATCGAGCAGATAATAATACAGTTATCCTGCTTATCACGAACCACCTCCATCTCAAATTCTTTCCAGCCAATAACCGATTCCTCAATTAACAACTCTTTGGTAGGTGAAGCATCTAGTCCGCGCCTACAGATTTCCACAAATTCTTCACGATTATAGGCAATACCACCACCACTGCCGCCCATGGTAAACGATGGACGAATAATCGCTGGATAACCGACCATTGCTTGAACTTGCAACGCTTCTTCCATGCTGTGGGCGACTGCCGAACGCGCTGAGCTCAATCCAATCCGCGACATGGCCAGCTTAAATTTTTCGCGATCTTCAGCCTTATCGATCGCTTCACGCGATGCACCAATCAAATCGACGCAATATTTCTCCAATACTCCATGTTTAACTAAATCCAGTGCACAGTTTAAGGCTGTTTGCCCTCCCATGGTCGCCAATAATGCTTCAGGGCGCTCAAGCGCAATGATTTTTTCCACCATAGACCAGGTAATGGGTTCGATATAAGTCGCGTCCGCCATTTCCGGATCAGTCATAATGGTGGCAGGATTGGAGTTAATCAGAATAACGCGATAACCTTCCTCGCGTAATGCCTTGCAAGCTTGCGCACCGGAATAATCAAATTCACACGCCTGACCGATAATAATCGGGCCAGCGCCGATAATGAGGATTGATTTTATATCGGTACGTTTAGGCATATTTTTCTAGCTTGAAAATTTGCGGATTTGATTAAAAATATTTCGGTTTGAATTAATTTTTATAGCGCTTCATCATTTCAATAAACCGGTTAAATAGATAATCCGCTTCGTGCGGTCCCGGACTAGCTTCCGGGTGCCCCTGAAAGCAGAATGCCGGCTTGTCAATTAACTCAAATCCTTGCAGACTGCCATCAAATAAAGAGGTATGTGTTACCCGTGCATTATCCGGCAGCGTATCAACATCTACCGTAAAACCATGATTCTGACTGGTAATCATTACACGTCCATTATCTGTGTCCTTGACTGGATGATTAGCGCCATGATGGCCAAATTTCATTTTGATGGTACGGGCGCCACATGCTAAGGCTAGCAATTGATGGCCTAAACAAATGCCAAACACCGGGATATTTTTTTCTAACAATTTCCTGATTGCAGCAATTGCATAATCACATGGCTCAGGATCACCAGGCCCATTAGAAAGAAATACCCCGTCGGGATTGGTAGCTAGAATTTCATCAACAGATGTTTGGGCGGGATAAACCGTCACATGACAACCACGCTGCGCGAGTTTACACAATATATTCCGTTTAATACCAAAATCATAAGCGGCAATATGAAAGCAGGGATTCTGCTGCGCTTGATAACCAGACTCAAGCGTCCATTCTCCCTGCGTCCATGGATACGGCTGGTTGCAACTGGCCACTTTAGCGAGATCCATGCCCGCCAACCCAGGAAATTCCCTCGCCTGCTGAAACGCTTTTTCTTCGTCAATTTGACCTGCCATAATACAGCCAGATTGCGCCCCTTTCTCTCGCAAAACACGCGTGAGCCTGCGCGTATCAATTTCAGCAATTGCGACTACATTCTGGTCCTGGAGATATTCTGGCAATGTCTGTTTTTGCCGCCAATTACTGGAAATCAAAGGCAAATCCCTAATCACTAAACCGGCCGCAAAAATCCGATGGGAATTACCAGATTCAATATCCTCAGAATTTGTACCTGTATTGCCAATATGCGGATAAGTCAGCGTGATGATTTGCCGACAGTAGGATGGATCCGTAAGAATTTCCTGGTAACCCGTCATGGCGGTATTAAATGCAACCTCGCCAGTACTGAAGCCCTCTGCTCCAATGGAAACGCCGCGAAAAATAGTGCCATCAGCAAGTGCGAGGACGGCTTTCGGGCGTAGTGACACAGATAACTCCTTGGAAATACAAATCAGACATGGAAACGGGGCAGGTAATACATTGTTACCCCTACTCTTGGTTGCAAAATTATACGTGAAAAAGTATCGTGGTTCCATGAAATACACTTTTTCTATATGCCATCGTTGCAACGACAGGTCACTATAAGATAGTAACTGCTGCCTATAACGCTGGAATTGCCAAGGAACTCGGCCTAAAAATCGCGGCAAACGGCAACAAATGATAATTTAGCCAGTTGAATTATCGTTGTATATTCCCTGTTACACTGTTGACATTCCAGGTGATCAAAGCAATAGCGATAACAGCACACTCCCCTATGCATCTATAGCCGCTGCAATTAAAAACCGAAGAAAAGAGATACGCTTATGGGTCAAGTTCGTTATCGTTTTCATAAAGAACTTAATGACTTTATTATGCCCGCATTACGCAACATCGAGATTACTCACGACTTAAATCGCAAAACATCGGTTAAAGACGACATCGAATCATTCGGTGTTCCACACACTGAAGTTGCTTTGATTCTAGTGAATGATCTTCCCAAAGATTTCACCTATATCGTACAGAATGGCGACGCCATCGGCGTTTACCCTTCATCGAAATGCGCTGACATGAAGCAGATACAGCGGCTTCGCCCAGAACCATCATATACACCAAAATTTGTGATAGACGCCAATCTCGGACGACTGGCTCGTTATTTAAGGTTGTTAGGATTTGATTGTTATTACCGTAATGACTACAGCGATGACATGGTTGCAAAAATTTCGAGTGAGGACGAAAGGACTGTGCTCACCCGTGATCGTTCCTTATTACAGCGTAAAATCATCATTTACGGGTATTTTGTTCGGGCATCGACTCCCAAAATTCAGGTTAAGGAAGTCCTGAAAAGATTTGATTTATTTCATTTGATTGCACCACTTGTTCGATGCACGCGTTGCAATGGCAAATTGAGAAAAACTGAGAAACAAAAAATCGAGCATCGACTGGAACCGTTAACAAAGCGGTATTACAACGATTTCCTAATCTGTGCGGCATGCAGTCAGATCTATTGGCAAGGCAGCCATTATGAACATGCAATGCATTTAGCCAATGAATTTAAAGAAGGTGGCGAATGATTATTAAAATGACATGACGTATTAAGGAACGGCCTTGAAACAAAAAAAGGGGGGATTTTCTTAATTCGAACAAATTGCATCAGCTATATCACTGAAAATTGAACCTGACGAGTAAATAGACCACTCTTTTAACTTATCATGTTGAGCCCCAATTACATCACCAGCAGCCATTTCATCTGTATAGAGCAGCATGGTATATGACCTAGCCCTCTCTTCCTTGCAGTCAAATTCATATAAAGATTTTACCGAACGGTATCCGCCTGTCCGCTTTTCA
>JAJFJI010000245.1 GCA_021774205.1 Nitrosomonas sp. | reverse complement strand
TGCCGGCTCTCCTGGCAATTTTTGCGTTCTGTGTAATTGTGTTGGTAACACCAGATGCAACGGCGCGTGGTGGTCATGGGGGTGGACATCATGTTGGTTCCGGTTCTCACGCAGGGCATGGCAGTCATTTTGGTGGTCATAGCAACTTAGGGGGAAGTCATAGGCATTCTGGCGGTCATAGACACTTCGGGGGTGGGCATAGGAACTTTGGCAGTGGTCATAACCGCTTTGGGAGTGGGCACAGGAATTTTGGCAGTGGTCATAACCGCTTCGGGAGTGGGCACAGGCGCTTTGGCGGTGGTCATAACCGCTTCGGAGGAAGTCATAGAAGGCGCTTTGGCAGCAGTTATTACGGCGGCTATCCCCGCTATAGTTATGCATATTCGCCAGCTTATTACGCGCCACGTGCCTATTCATATTACAACCCTTCCTATTCGACCTATAGACCACGATATTATTCTTCCCAGTCTTACGTTGAGGGAAATAATTATCTAAAAAAAAACGCTGGGAGAGGTAATACTTATAGCTACAATTCCGCAAGTGCCCGTTACCCTGATACCGCTACCGAGAGTTATTCGACCAATGATTTAGGCTGGCGTTTACTGGGGCAGAATAATTCCAGAGAAGCGCTCGATATATTTGCTACCCAAGCAGGGAATCATCAGAACGATGGTGTTTCCAAAGTGGGTTATGCTTTGTCAGCTGCTATAGAGGGTGATTTAAACAAGGCTGCTTGGGCAATGCGTCGTGCTTTTAGAATTGACCCCGATTCGTTGCATTATTTAAAAATTGATGTGTCACTGCGCACCAGCATCGATACGCTGCTTGCTGAATATCATAATCAGCTGAATTATGCCCAGGGGAATCGACATTTTGATGTTGCATTTATGATTGCGGCGTTGAATTATTTGATTCATGAAAATGATGCTGCACGCATTGCCATTGAGGAATCAGTGGATAAGCTAGGAGATAATAGTCCGAGTGCGATAAATTTGCAGCGCTTAGTGGTAAATAACGAATATTAATCTTAATTGTGGTTGTTGGTTGGCTTTATAAATCCCTCTTCTGATATGAAATTGGTAGGTAACTATTTAGCTTGCCCCTAACATCCGCCATTTCGGTGTTACAAAATGATCATTGTCACGTGTAAACTCACATTTTGAGCCTTGAACTGACGATTTTGAGGGGCAATCTGAATAGTTCATTGGTGCATTGGTAGTATTAATTTATTTCATATTAGAATCTTATGTATTAAAAAACAAAAGATACATCCTTCATAATAGACTCCTAGCTTCTCACCTTTTTCAATTTTTTGTTCCGCTAAAGTTCGTGAGGTTTTCGACATTGCCTTGATGTGTGGATTTTTAGTGGTTTCTTTTATAGAATGCCTTGCAACGTAAACCTTGCACAATTCAGGTAACCTTCAAGAATGTTAAATAATAATTATTCATTTCCTATCCGTGTCTATTATCAGGATACAGACGCAGGCGGGGTCGTCTATCATTCTACGCATTTGAATTTCATGGAACGTGCCCGCTATGAGTGGCTCAGGGAATTGGGATTTGATGTGAATTCGCTGATTCAAATTCACAAGATGCTGTTTATGGTGCGCTCTCTCGAGATTGAATACTTTAAGCCTGCAGTACTGGATGACCTGCTGCACGTAACCGTGCAAGTTTCGGAAGTTGGCAGAAGCCGTATTACCATCTGCCAGGAGATATTGCGCGGTCATGTGAAGTTGGTAAATGCCACAGTCCATGTTGTGTGTGTGGGCGCGGATAGTCTTAAACCAGTGCGTGTTCCCATGCCACTGCTTCAGAAAATTGGTGAGTCATCATGAATGCAACGATTACACAGGATATGTCACTGCTTTATCTTATTAGCAGTGCTAGTTTGCCGGTACAGCTGGTGATGGCGCTTCTACTCGTTACGTCGCTGTTATCTTGGTGGTATATTTTTCGTAAGTTGTTTGTTATCAAGTATGCGATAAAGCAGAGTAATGAATTTGAGGATGTTTTCTGGCGCGGCGCTGACCTAGATGCACTGTATCAGCGGGCGGGAAATGCACGTTATCCGGGCGGAAGTATGGAGCGCATTTTTGAAGCAGGTTTTCGGGAGTTTAACAAGCACCAGTCTGATGCAAATCAGAGCGCCGTGATGGCTGGTACCCGGCGAGCAATGCGTGCTACCTTTCAACGTGAAATGGACAAATTGGAATCTCATTTGTCCTTTTTGGCAACGGTTGGATCTGTCAGTCCCTATATTGGATTGTTTGGTACTGTGTGGGGAATTATGAATTCTTTCCGTAGCTTATCTAATGTGACGCAGGCGACGATTGCACATGTCGCGCCTGGCATCGCGGAGGCGTTGATTGCAACTGCGATGGGCCTTTTTGCAGCGATTCCTGCAGTGATTGCCTATAACCGTTATGCCAGTGATACCGATCAGCTAGCAACACGGTATGAAAGCTTTATGGAAGAGTTGTCTAATGTGTTGCAACGGCGGGGCGTCTGAATGAAACCGATAGCAGGTGAATTGCATGGCTAGACATCGCACTAGGCGCCGTTTTATGAACGAAATCAATGTGGTGCCATATATTGATGTCATGTTGGTGTTGTTAATTATTTTTATGATTACTGCACCAATGATTAGCCCTGGTCAGATTGAATTGCCAGAGATTGGCAAATCGTTAACACCGCCGGTTGCGCCATTGGAAATTATGATCCAAAAAGATGGTAATCTGACATTGCATGATCGCTCTATAAAAGAGGGTGCAAAGATAATTGACCGTGATCAATTGGCTGAAGTTATCAAGCAAACCCAAGTGCAAAATAATGAACAACCTGTCGTCATTGCAGCTGATAAAAATGTACGTTACGAAGAAGTCATGCTTGTGATGGATGTTTTGCAACAACATCATGTGAAGAAAGTTGGTTTGCTAGCCAGGCCAAAATGAGCAATTCGGGTTCGTCATGAGTGCGATGGTGTTGCGAAATTCATCACACCCTGAACCAGGAAAGTTTTTGGCGAGTGTGCTGGCACTGCTGGTTCATGTCATTTTTGTTGTGTTTATGTTTTTTGGTCTGAATTGGAAGACCCAGGCGCCGGAAGGGATGGTCGTTGATTTGTGGCATGACTTGCCGCAGCCCGTGCAACCCATCATAAAACAGCCGCCGGTAAAAACGGAACCCTCGCAACCTAAGCCTGCTCAGCAGCCTGCCCAGGAAAAAACACTGCCGCCCAAAATAGCATCGCCTTCACCACCCAAAAAACCAGAGATTGTTCGCAAGGAAAAAAAGGAAGAACCGAAACCAGTAGCGGAAAAAGAACCTGCAGAGGAAATGCAAAAAGAAAACGATCAGGAGAAGCAAAGAGAAAAAGAAAGCGAGGAGGAGAAGCAAAGAGAACAAGAAAAGGCTGAAAAAGCCGAAACACAGCGGCTTCAACGTGAACAAGCGTTACAACAGCAACGTGAACAAGAAGCGCTGGCAGCACAGCATGAAGCGCAACAAGCGGCAGAGCGCGCTCGCATCATGAGCGAAATCGCTAAATACAAAGCAATGATTCTTACAAAAGTCAGGAGTCGTATTGTAATGCCACCCGACTTGCCTGGTAATCCCATGGCTGAGTTTAGTGTTACATTGTTGCCGGGTGGCGATATTCTCGATGTGCAGTTGCGTAAGTCGAGTGGTTATGCATCCTTTGATAGTGCGGTAGAGCGCGCGATTTTTTTGTCTAAACCGCTCCCGCTACCACCTAATCCCGCATTATTCAGAGAGTTCCGTAACTTGAATATAACCGTGCATTATCATGAATGATTGGCGACTTTCAGCTCGCCGCTGTTTAGTGCCATAATTGCATCAAACATACTTATTTACACTTGTAAGCCGCGTTTGTTTTTCTTGTTCAGTGAAGCCAAATATCAGCAATCTGTATAGCTACGATATAATCCTGGACCATTACAATGATTGTTATAATCGGTCGCATTATTACGTTCCTCAAAAAGAATTGTTTATGCTGATTTTCTTACGTCATCCTTCTTGCTGGTTATGGGTTTTGTTGTTGTGGTTGCTATGTAAACCGCTTCATGCGGCGCTAGATATTGAAATATTTGGCGGGGGTGCGACCCAAATTCCAATCGCAATTACCCCTTTTGCTGCGGAGGATCGGTTGCCGCAAAGTATTACTTCAATCGTGG
>JAJFJI010000244.1 GCA_021774205.1 Nitrosomonas sp. | reverse complement strand
TTTCAGAAACAATAAGTGACGCGCGCTAAATGCCATCTAATTGCAGTTTTTAGGTTGATTGCTGCAATCCGACAATTACCAGACAGTCGTTTGTTTTTTTATCCTGTTTGGAAAATATTAATTTGCTTGTTTCCCCTGATTGCTGGTTGTGCAATGATTGAAACCAAACCAGTTGGGGTGAGCATTATTATTACTGAGCCTGTCGCAATTGCTGAGAATACTTCTTCCGCTGACTTTGGTCTAATCGGAAGGATTTCGGTGCGTGATGAGAAACAGCGATTTTCCGGCGGCGTGCGTTGGCAACATGCCGGATTGGACGATGAAATTTCTCTACTTTCACCGTTAGGTCAAGTCATGGCGCAGATTGTGCAGGATAACGAAGGTGCGCGCCTTACAACTTCCGAGCAGAAAGTTTATTTTGCATCGGATATTGAAATATTGACAGAAGGGGTCTTAGGTTGGCGTATTCCTGTGGCAGGATTACAATATTGGGTGCAGGGTGAACATTTTCCTGCTACGGTAGCTATAAAACATTTAGACAGCGAAGGGCGCGCAGTGGCCATCAATCAGGATGGCTGGGAAATTAACTATACCAGTTATTTTCCAACACAATCGGCGCAACTAACACGTCCTAGAGTGTTGGTGCTTAATTACGAAGCGCTTAGAATAAAGTTAGTCGTAGATAACTGGGAAGCTGGACAACCTGTCAATTAATGAAATGTAGCGATACATTTCTAATCTTGAATCAAAAAAACCATGTTTACATTTTCTGCGCCAGCTAAGCTTAATCTATTTTTGCATGTGACGGGGCGCAGAAATGATGGCTATCATTTGTTGCAAACCGTTTTTCGTTTGCTGGATTTCTCTGATCAATTAGGGTTTAATTTGCGCGGTGATGGCGTCATCAAGCGGCATAACCCCATAGCCGGTGTTCCTGAAGAAAGCGATTTGTGTATTCGCGCCGCAAAATTGTTACAACAGAAGAGCGGGATAAATCAGGGTGTCGAAATTTTTTTGACGAAGCGGATTCCATTGGGTGGTGGCCTGGGTGGCGGCAGTTCCGATGCGGCAACTACATTATTGGCGCTCAATCATTTGTGGAATCTGAACTTCAATAAAAATCAATTGATAGAATTGGGACTTCAACTGGGCGCGGATGTTCCGGTATTTATTTTTGGCGAGAATGCCTTTGCAGAAGGTGTCGGTGAGAAACTTGTGCCTATCACATTGCCGCCAGCTTGGTATTTGGTGTTAATTCCACCACTGCATATTTCAACTGCCGAAGTTTTTTCAAGTAAGGAATTGACACGTAACACGATTCCTATCAAAATACCGCCCTTTTCCATCTGGCAGGGACATAACGATCTGGAATCGGTAGTATGTCAGAAATACCCTGAAGTAGTGGTATATCTGGAGTGGCTAAAACAGCTGAAAAATACTACAATAGCGGCAATGAGTGGTTCTGGCGCATGCGTATTTGCTGAATTTGAAGCAGAGTCAGCAGCACGTGCAGCTTTTGCGCAACTTCCTGCCGGTATGGATGGTTTTGTGGCGCAAGGGTTGGATCATCATCCCATGTATGATTATTTAGAATAAAGAATTGGGGAGTCGCCAAGTGGTAAGGCACCGGATTTTGATTCCGGCATTCGTAGGTTCGATCCCTACCTCCCCAGCCAGTTTTTATAAGTGCCAACATTTCTACCAATGTTTTGGAGTAGCCCAGTTTGTTGGATAACAATCGCCAGTTTGTTTATCGTTTGATCAGTTTCATTTCAGGAGTAGCCTGTGTTCTCTAGTTACCAGTCTTTAGCGGTGAAACATTAAACATGTCATACGACAGCTTGATGGTTTTTACCGGCACTGCCAATCCAAAATTGGCGCAGGATACTGTCAAACACCTTAATATCCACTTGGGACGCGCAATCGTCGGACGTTTTAGTGACGGCGAAATAATGGTGGAAATTCTGGAAAATGTTCGTGGCAAGGATGTTTTTGTATTGCAATCAACTTGTACACCTACAAATGATACCTTAATGGAAATTTTGGTAATGGTGGATGCATTAAAACGTGCCTCTGCTGGACGAATAACCGCGGCGATTCCCTATTTTGGTTATGCGCGTCAGGACAGAAGGCCGCGCTCAGTACGAGTGCCGATTACTGCCAAAGTGGTCGCAAATATGTTGACAACCGTTGGCATTGATCGTGTTTTGACTATGGATTTGCATTCCGATCAAATTCAGGGCTTTTTTGATATGCCGGTCGATAATATCTATGCCATGCCTATTTTGCTGGGTGATGTATGGAAAAACGATTATCAGAAATTAGTGGTAGTTTCGCCTGATGTGGGCGGCGTCGTTCGTGCCAGGCATCTGGCAAAGCGTTTGGAATGTGACTTGGCAATTATTGATAAGCGACGACCGAAACCTAATGAAGCTAAGGTGATGAATATTATTGGGGAAGTCCGAGGCCGGACATGCGTTATTATTGATGATTTGGTGGATACCGCTAACACATTATGCGAAGCAGCCAAGGTATTAAAACAAGAAGGCGCGGAAAGCGTGTTGGCTTATTCCACACACGCAGTACTATCGGGGGATGCAGTGGGGCGTATTGAAAGTTCTGAATTAGATAAGCTAGTGGTGACTGATACCATTCCATTACGCGAGGATGCCCAGAATTGCAGCCGCATATGTCAGCTAAGTGTAGCAAATCTGCTGGCTGAAACAATGCTGCGGATTAGTAATGAGAGCTCGATCAGTTCGTTATTTATCGAGTAAGAAATATTTTTTTTAGTAAATTAGCAAAACCCTTGTAATTATTTAGATTATTGCTGTTTTCTTTTATAACCAGAAAAGCACGTGAGGTTATGGAGTCAAATCGTTGTTAGTTGGATAGTTACCTTTTTAGTTGGTTGTCTGGTCGCGGATAACCGTGTTTTGGAGAAGTAAGATGCAAATTGAAATCAGTGCAAACAAACGTACGCTGCAGGGCAAAGGTGCGAGCCGCCGCCTGCGTAATTCTGGCAAAGTGCCAGGGATTATTTATGGTGGAAAAGATTCGGCTCAATCTATTGAGCTTGATCATAATAATTTGTTTCATAAGCTCAGGCTCGAAGCCTTCCATGCGTCCATCCTGATGATGGATGTTGAGGGTAAAAAGCAACATGTATTATTACGTGACACGCAGATGCATCCATTCAAACAGCAAGTGTTACATGTTGATTTTCAGCGTGTTGATCAGAAAAAGAAAATACATGTGAAAGTACCATTGCACTTTGTTAATGCCGAGAGCTCGCCCGGTGTGAAAACTTCAGGTGGTAATGTTAGCCATGTACTTACTGAAGTGGATATTTCTTGCATGCCAAAAGATTTGCCTGAATTTATAACGGTGGATCTGATATTGTTAACAGCAGGGCATACGTTGCATTTAAGCGATCTTGTCGTGCCTGAAAATGTAGAGGTTGTAGCGTTGGCCAAGGGTGATGATCTACCAGTGGTGACGATTGTTATTCCACGTGCTGTCGTATCAGCAGAAGCTGAAGCAGGAGTTGCTTCAGATGAAGGCACCGAAGATAGTGATAAGAAGGAAGCAGAATAAAATAGAATTTTTGTTAAATTCCGGTTTAATGGCCTGCACACTTGCGGGTCATTGTTAGGCGTAACTCAGATTATTCAACCCTGGAATTTTCGGTGAAACTCATTGTTGGTCTTGGCAATCCCGGCATTAAATATGCGGATACGCGTCATAATGCTGGGTTTCATTGGGTCTCCCGGTTGGCCGATCAATTGCACGTTGCACTTAAGACGGAAGCCCGGTTTCATGGGCTATGCGCAAATGTAAATCAGGAGGGGGCGCAATTGTGGTTACTCGAACCACAGACTTTTATGAATGCCAGTGGGCGTTCTGTGTCGGCATTGTGTCAATATTACAAAATATTGCCTAAAGAAATCCTTGTGGTTCATGACGAACTTGATTTGACGCCAGGTGTCTCTAAGCTGAAATGGGGCGGCGGTCTGGGTGGTCACAATGGCCTCAAAGATATTGCCGCACATCTTGCTACCAAAGAATTCTGGCGTTTGCGTATTGGTGTTGGACACCCTGGTGATCGAAATGCCGTTGTGAATTATGTATTGCACCCGCCACGCCAGGATGAAGCGCCACTCATTGATGAGGCTATCGACCGAAGTCTTGCCGTATGGCCGTTAATTGCGCAAGGCGACTGCCAAGCAGCGATGCTAAAACTACACACCAAACCCTAAAGAGAATCAATAGTTAATGAGTCTGAAATGTGGCATTGTTGGCTTGCCCAATGTTGGAAAATCAACATTGTTTAATGCATTGACCAAAGCAGGTATAGCTGCAGAGAATTACCCTTTCTGCACCATTGATCCCAATGTTGGTATTGTTGAACTACCTGACCCGCGCCTGCAAAAGTTAAGCGAAATCGTCAAGCCACAGAAAACACAGTCCGCTACGGTGGAATTCGTTGATATTGCAGGCTTGGTTGCGGGTGCGTCCAAAGGCGAAGGATTAGGTAACAAATTTCTTGCCAATATTCGTGAAACCGATGGCATTGTCAATATGGTGCGTTGTTTTGCGAATGATAATGTGGTTCATGTTGCTGGAAAAGTTGACCCTCTTTCAGACATAGAAATCATACAAACCGAACTGGCGCTGGCTGATCTGTCGACCGTTGAGAAAGCGTTGCAACGAGAAGCTAAGCTGGCAAAATCTGGTAACAAGGATGCTATCAAACTATGTGCGTTGTTGGAAACGGTGCGATCACATCTTGATCAGGGTAAGCCAGCTCGAAGCTTGGCACTGGACAAGGATCAGCAGTTACTCCTCGCACCATTATGTCTGTTAACTGCTAAACCGGCTATTTATGTGGCCAATGTTGACGATGATGGTTTTGACAATAATCCCTTATTAACACGCGTACAAGAATTTGCTGCTAGCGAAGATGCGCCAGTTGTTGCGATCTGCGCGTCACTGGAAGCAGAAATTGCAGAATTGTCTGATGAAGACAAACAGTTGTTTCTCACCGACATCAATTTAGAAGAACCCGGATTAAATCGCTTAGTTCGCGCAGCCTATCAGTTGCTTGGATTACAGACCTATTTTACCGCTGGTGTTAAGGAAGTACGGGCATGGACCATGCACAAAGGCGATACTGCCCCACAAGCCGCTGGTGTTATACATACCGACTTTGAAAGAGGCTTTATTCGTGCGGAAGTGATTGCTTATGACGATTTTATTGCTTGCCAGGGTGAGCAGGGTGCAAAAGAAGCGGGAAAAATGCGCCTGGAAGGAAAAGAATATATTGTTAAAGACGGTGATGTAGTGCACTTTCGTTTTAATGTCTAATAAAAAAACTTTACCATTATAGATTTTTCCGCGTCATAAGCTGTTGGAAGGTGTCCACTTCTACTGCAATTTCGCCGGTGTCTTCAAAGCTCGCAATATTTAAAATTGCATCGCCTTCTTTTTTGTAGGTTTCTATTTTCTTTTGATGTTTATTAATTAGCTTCAATAAATTGGATGATGATGCCCGCGACGTCCTTTTGTGTTGCTTTCCAAGCCAGGCGGCGAATTAATTTTCATTGCTCGCGGGCCGCATGAGGAAAGTAAGATATCGATGCCGCGGCCATTTATGAATGGCTTCCGAAACGCTAACTTTAAGTGGCACATTAAAAAAATTCATCCTCACGCAAATACCGCCACTTTCCCTCCGGCAAATTAGCGAGCTTCACTTTTCCAATACGTACCCGTTTTAAACCGGTAGCTTTCAGTGTTACTAATTCGCACATGCGGCGAATTTGGCGTTTTCTGCCTTCTTTTAAAATAAAGCGTAGTTGATCTTTATTTTGCCAGCTTACCTGTGCGTGTTTTAATGCTTGGCCATCCAAGCTTAAACCATAATTCAATAATGCGAGTTTCTCTCTGGGCAATGATCCTTCTACCCTCACCAGATATTCCTTCTCAATCTTTGAATCATTCCCAATAAGTTGTTTTGCAATACGCCCGTCTTGGGTCATTACCAGTAGACCCTGTGAATCAATATCCAGTCGTCCCGCAGGCGCAAGTTTTTTTAGATGTGCTTGGTTAAAGCGCTGTGGGAATTTTTTATCAATAAATTGGGACTCACGGTTGATCAGGTTGATGGCCGGTTGGTAACCCGGTTCAGCCTGCCCTGAAACATAGCCGACGGGCTTGTTTAGTAAGATAGTTATTTGGTGTTGCTGTTGTATTTGAGCGGCTTTGTTTAATTGTATTTTTTGTGTCGGATAAATTTTGAAACCTAGCTCGGATATTGATTCTCCGTCTACGGATACCCATCCCCGTTCGATAAATCGATCTGCTTCGCGACGGGAACAAAACCCTTGTTCAGACATGAGTTTGGATAAGCGAATTTTTTCCATGGGGTTATAATTGTAAAATTGAAATACCTTGGCGCTATGCCGAATTGCGTTATTATAGTATTAGTTGCGTGTGACCAGACTAAAGCTGTCATCCTTTACGCTTACGATCGGATAAAAAATTAATGGAAACAACTGTAAATTTACTGGAAAAGGCGCAGCAACGTGCCGAGGAGATGGGTTTGCCTTATAAAGGCGCATTGTTGCCAGCGGAAGCATATCAATTGCTCCAGGAAGTGTCTGGTGCGCAATTAGTCGATGTGCGATCAAAAGCTGAACTGGACTGGGTTGGGCGAATTCCAGGTGCGATTGAGATCGAGTTGCGTGCTTATCCAGGTATGCAACCGAATCCGGATTTTCTTGGTCAACTTTTCGGCCAGTTAGATACAATATCTCCGGTCATGTTTGTCTGTCGTAGCGGTGCTCGCTCTAACGATGCCGCGACTATTGCCAGTCAGTCTGGTTTTACGGATTGCTACAATGTTCTTGAAGGTTTTGAGGGCGATAAGGACGAGACGGGTCACCGTGGAACATTATCAGGCTGGAAAATTGCTGGGTTGCCGTGGGAGCAAGGTTAGTACTCTATCAATCCAAGCTTGACGGAGTACTAGTATTCCGACCATGCAATCAGCCCGGAATAAGCCGTTATCAGGATAATGATGCCGAATGCAATCCGATACCAGGCGAATACCGTAAAATCATGGTTACTGATAAAACGCATGAGTGCGCGCACCGCCACTAGCGCGCTGAAGAAAGCAGCGACAAAGCCAACCGCGAACATACCAAGATCATTGAACTCCAGAATTTCGTGATGCATGTAAACATCATAGAAGGTCGCGGCAAACATAATGGGGATAGCCAGGAAAAAAGAAAACTCCGCCGCTGCTTTGCGTGACAAGCCAAAAAGCAGGCCGCCAATAATCGTAGCGCCAGAGCGCGATGTCCCCGGAATCAGTGCGAGGCATTGTGCCAGCCCGATCTTCAGTGCATGTTTCCAGTCCATATCATCGACTTGTTCAACATCAACAACATGGTCTCTGCGTTCTGCCCATAAAATTAAAACTCCACCAACAATCAGCGCCATGGCGACCGGCAGCGGATGAAATAGATAGTATTTGATAGTTTTGATGAACAGCAGACCAAGAATCGCAGCGGGTAAAAATGCAATAAAAAGATTCAATACAAAACGATTGGCTGCTTTGTCAGAACCAATTCCTGTCACAACATCGATAATCTTGGCACGATATTCCCAGCATACTGCCAGTATTGCACCCAATTGAATCACAATAGTGAATACCTTGCCTTTCTCATTATTAAAATCGAGCAAATCACCGGCCAATATCAGGTGGCCGGTAGAAGAAATGGGTAGAAATTCAGTGACCCCCTCGACAATGCCAAGGATTAACGCTTTGAACAATAAAACCAAGTCCATGTTGAGCAATCGCTATGTTGTTATAAAGTAGTGGTGACTGTTACATTTACAGCTTGTTGTATATCTCTGCGCCTTTATCCTTGAATTCTTTGGACTTCTGCGTCATTCCTTGCTGTAATGCTTCGTCTTCGGTGACACCTTGTTTAGCGGCATAATCACGTACATCTTGAGTGATTTTCATGGAGCAGAAATGAGGGCCGCACATGGAGCAAAAATGGGCTGTTTTTGCGCCTTCTTGCGGTAGGGTTTCGTCATGAAATTGCTGCGCTTTGTCTGGATCAAGGCTAAGATTAAACTGATCTTCCCAGCGAAATTCGAAGCGCGCTTTGGAAAGTGCGTTATCACGAATTTGCGCGCCAGGATGTCCTTTAGCTAAATCCGCTGCATGAGCGGCAATTTTGTAAGTGATAATACCGTCTTTTACGTCATCCTTATCGGGTAAGCCAAGATGTTCTTTAGGCGTGACGTAACATAACATGGCGGTACCGTACCAGCCGATCATGGCCGCACCGATAGCAGATGTAATATGATCATAACCTGGAGCGATATCAGTTGTCAGTGGGCCAAGTGTGTAAAATGGCGCTTCATCACAATGTTTTAACTGCAGATCCATGTTTTCTTTAATGAGATGCATAGGCACATGACCAGGACCTTCGATCATGGTTTGTACATCGTGTTTCCAGGCGATTTTGGTGAGCTCGCCAAGCGTTTTCAGTTCCGCAAACTGGGCTTCATCATTGGCATCGCAAACGGAGCCTGGACGCAAACCATCTCCCAGCGAGAAACTGACATCATAGGCTTTCATAATCTCGCAAGTTTCTTCAAAATGCGTATAAAGAAAACTTTCCTGATGATGTGCCAGACACCATTTTGCCATGATGGAACCACCGCGCGAGACGATGCCGGTCATCCGTTTTGCCGTCATGGGTACATAAGCTAAACGTACCCCGGCATGGATAGTGAAGTAATCTACCCCCTGTTCGGCCTGCTCGATCAGGGTGTCGCGGAAAATTTCCCAAGTTAGTTCTTCTGACTTGCCATCTACTTTTTCCAGTGCCTGATAAATCGGCACGGTACCAATCGGAACCGGGCTGTTACGAATAATCCATTCACGGGTTTCGTGAATATTCTTTCCGGTTGAAAGATCCATCACCGTATCACCCCCCCAGCGAATCGCCCAGGTCATTTTTTCGACTTCTTCCTGGATACTGGAACCCAATGCGGAATTACCAATATTGGCGTTAATTTTGACCAGAAAATTTCTTCCAATGATCATGGGCTCGGATTCAGGGTGGTTAATATTGGCAGGGATGATGGCGCGTCCTCGAGCCACTTCATCGCGCACAAACTCAGGTGTCATCTGTTTTGGTAATGATGCGCCAAAATCCTGCCCCGGATGTTGGTGCTTCAATAATTCGTAGTTTTGTGTTTTTAGTGCTTCAATGTGTTGATTCTCACGAATGGCGATAAATTCCATCTCTGGTGTAACTATGCCGCGACGGGCATAATGCATTTGCGTCACATTCATTCCCGCTTTGCTGCGGCGTGGTTGGCGAGTCAGGTTAAAACGCATTTTCGCTAGCTTGGGATCGTTTAGCCGCGCTTTTCCGTAAGCCGAATTTGGGCCTGAAAGTCCTTCGGTATCACCACGATCTTCAATCCATTTTTCGCGTATTATGGGCAGACCGGAGCGAATATCAATTTTTACTGAAGGGTCCGTGTAGGAACCTGACGTATCATAAACATAGATCGGTGGGTTTTTTTCCGCACCCATGCTGGCAGCTGTATCCGCTTGGCTGATTTCTCGCATGGGAACCTGAATATCAGGCTGTGAGCCTTTTATATATATCTTGCGGGAATTAGGTAACGGCTTGACTGCCGCTTCATCTACCTGGGCAGTGCTGTTTGAAAATTTTTCCTGGTTTAAAACTGTGATGCTCATTGTTGGCTCCTTAAGATGCCATAAAGAGCGGGGAGAGTTAGTCCCAGCTTCCCTACGGCGGCATTATCCGCGTCAGGTATTAAGGGACTTTCTCACCTGATTCCAGAAAATTCTGAAAGCGGACCCCTAGCTGATGCTGTGAAGCTAATGGAAATATGAAATAATTGCAAGCCCGTTATTTAAATTACAAGAATATGGATAAAAATATGAATCTCGAACAAACCCGATTCAATATGGTTGAGCAGCAAATTCGCACCTGGGATGTCCTGGATGACAGCGTGCTTGAATTGTTATACAAAATCCGGCGTGAAGAATTTGTCCCTGCGGGATATCGTTCTTTGGCTTTTGTTGACATGGAAATTCCTCTTGGGCATGGTCAGTTTATGCTGGAACCCAAGATGGAAGCACGAATTTTGCAGGAACTACATGTGAAAAAAACTGACAAAATTCTTGAAGTCGGCAGCGGCAGTGGATATTTGACCGCATTGCTAGCGGAAAAAGGTGCGCATGTTTATAGCGTTGAGATTGTGCCAGAATTGAAAACCATGGCGGAAATAAATGTACAAGCCCATGATATTAGCAACGTGACATTAGAGCTTGGCGATGCAGCGTGCGGCTGGTCAAAGCATGAGCCCTATGATGTTATTGTATTAACCGCCTCTACGCCTGTTTTGCCGGAAGCGTTTCAGAAAAGCCTTAAACCGGGTGGGCGCTTGATTGCAATCGTTGGAGAAGAGCCGGTAATGGAGGCGCTGCTGGTTACTTGTGTTGCGCCTGATGATTACAATACGACTAAATTGTTCGAAACTTGTATTGCGCCCCTTAAAAATGCACAGCAGTCAGAAAGGTTTGTCTTTTGATTTAAAAATTAGTCGAAAAATTTGATTGATCAACGTATTGCTGAGAATGCATCAGCGTCGAACAATATCGTCGGAAATTAACATGAGATTCTTGCAGTATTTTTGCACCTTAATGGTTGGCGTGGCTTTGCATGCGCCACTATATGCGGCTGATTTGATGGATACCTACCGTGAGGCGTTGGAGCAGGATGCGAATTATAAATCGGCCCGTGCCGAGTATTTGGCTGCCCAAGAGAAATTACCTCAAGGCAGAGCATCATTACTCCCGAATATAACATTAAACCACAGAATTGAATCCCAGAGAATTGATGCACGCATAGGGCCAGTGCGTACGATTCCGGTTAGGGGGACAACCATTACCGCAATTCAACCACTCATTCGTGTAGAAAATATTGTCATTTATGCGCAATCGAAAACCGAAGTGGCGCAAGCAGATTCGCAGTTTGTCATTGCCGCGCAGGATCTGATTCTGCGTGTTGCGCAAGCGTATTTTGATGTATTGAGTGCCCAGGTGGATGTTGAGGTTGCTGTGTCCCAGAAGAAAGCGATTCTCAAACAACTGGAACAAGCCAAACGCAATTTTGAAGTCGGTGTTTCAACCATTGTTGACACTAACGAAGCGCAGGCTCGTTTTGATCTGACCATTTCGCAAGAAATTGCCGCGCGTAACGCATTGGAAATCAGCAAACGTACGGTACAGGGAATTATTGATCGCTTTCCTGAGCATTTTGTTGGCGCAAAAGAAATTTCTTCCGACCTATCTGGCTTGCCATATGCCAGTATGGAAGAATGGGTGCAGGTTGCCGAAGAGAAAAACTTTACCCTGAAAGTACAGCAAGCTTCCTACGATATAGCGACCAAGGAATTAAAAAAAGCCTGGGCACGGCACTATCCGACAGTGGATCTGGTTGCACGATATAGTGACCAGGAAGGTGTTGGTGCCGCATTCACTGGTATTGGAAGAGATATCACTACCAAATCGATTGGAATTGAGATCAGTTTGCCGCTGTTTGAGGGGTTCGGTACACAGTCTCATGTACGGGAAGCCTTGGCTAATCGAGACAGGGCATTGCATGACTTGGAAAATACCCGGCGCAATAATGCCCTGCAAGTACGTCAGCATTATCTGAACGTTACCAATGGGATTGCTCAAGTCAATGCATTGAAGCAAGCGTTGGTATCCAGTCAAAGTCAACTGGATTCGACCATACTTGGACAGGAGGTGGGTGTTAGAACAGAGGTGGATGTGCTGAATGCGCAGCAGCAGTTTTATTCCGCCAGACGCGATCTTGATAAAGCGTACTACAACTACTTAATGTCTAGATTACGATTGACGGCGGAAGCTGGTGAACTAGATGAAGATGCTTTGCAACAAATAAACAATATGCTTTGATGTCTGTTGAACAACGATAGGGAAGGTGGCGGCTGGATTACTAATTTGTGACGGGGCGCATGGTCTTGCCATCTATGTGGGGAAAAGTGGATTTCTTTAATATGTAAAAGAAAGGAGTATTGCCATGAAAACAGTCAAACAGATACTACAGGAAAAAGGGCACAATATTAAAAGTATCGGGCCAGACGAATCGGTATTTGATGCGATGCAGTTGATGGCGGCGCATAACATAGGCGCACTATTGGTAATGAAAGATAGCAAACCCGTCGGTATCCTGACGGAAAGGGACTTTTCTCGTAAGTCATACCTGCTGGATAAACCTGTGAAGGATACGCTGGTGAACGAAATCATGACGCGCCAGGTGGCGTATGTTAATCTGGATTATACAAATCAAGATTGTATGGCACTGGTTACCGAGATGCGTGTGCGGCATTTGCCCGTGATGGAAAACGACAAGGTAATCGGGATTATATCCATTGGT
This sequence comes from Nitrosomonas sp., assembly GCA_021774205.1. GTDB lineage: Bacteria > Pseudomonadota > Gammaproteobacteria > Burkholderiales > Nitrosomonadaceae > Nitrosomonas. Next base: position 481 of record JAJFJI010000244.1, on the reverse strand, counting down.
GATCTGGTGAAGGATACGATTTCAGAGCATGAATTTTTCATTCATCAGCTTGAGCGATATATTTATGATACGCCTGAATAATCAGTAGAAACACCATCACCCCTTAATTTGCTTTTCGAGTAATAAAAAGATGTTTCTCGCTGACAGCAACCTAACGTAACTGGTAATATATATTGAAGCTGGTTAGACAGTCGCTGCTTATTTTTTAGAAATAAAAAATGAGGAGAGGAAAGTCCGGGCTCCACAGAGCAGGATGTCGGTTAACAGCCGACCACCGTGAGGTGAGGAATAGGGCCACAGAGACGAGCGTATTAAGTTACGGTGAAACGCGGTAACCTCCATCTGGAGCAAAACTAAATAGGCAGGCTATGATGCTGCTCGCTGAGCCTGCGGGTAAGTTGCTTGAGCATACGGGTAACTGTATGCCTAGAGGAATGACTGTCCACGACAGAACCCGGCTTATCGGCCAGCTTCCTTTGAT
>JAJFJI010000243.1 GCA_021774205.1 Nitrosomonas sp. | reverse complement strand
GGCGCTACCGCGGAGGAGATACAAGATCAGGTGGTAGATCGATTGGAGAAACGCATTCAGGAAGTCGAACACCTCTACCGCATTGAAACCAGCATTCGTCCCGGTCGTGCCGATCTACAGGTAGAGTTTCACGACTATGTCACCAACGCCATGATTCCTGAGCTTTTCTATCAAGTGCGCAAACGCATGTTAGATGAAGCACCCAGTTTGCCACGCGAGGTGGTTGGACCTATTATCAATGAAGATTTTTCTGACGTTTACTTCACGCTTCTTGCGCTTACCGCACCCAATATGCCCATGTGGGAATTAACCCGCGAAGCAGAAGCAATACGTGATCGACTGCAAAGGGTTGAAGGCGTTCACAAAGCCTTGGTGCTCGGTGAGCGCAGCGAGCGCGTCTATGTAGAGTTTGATAACGCTCGGCTGATTAATTTGGGTATCTCACCGTTACAAATTTTCGATGCCATCGAAGCCCATAACCGCATGGTGCCTGCAGGCCACTTGGAAACTGCCGGGCCACGTGTCTATTTACGGCTGGATACCGATCTTTCCGATCCCGAACTACTTGCCGCAGTGCCCATTCGTATTGGCGATAGCCTGTTGCGCTTGGACGATGTCGCTACGGTTCGTCGGGGCTACGAAGACCCACCGAGTTACCTGATTCGAACGCAAGGTGAAGATTCCATTGTGCTCGGCGTTGTCATGCGCAAAGGTGAAAACGGCCTAAAGTTGGGCGAGCGTCTCGATGCATTCCTCGAAGCCGAGCACAATCGTCTCCCACTGGGCATGGCTATTACTCAACTGACCAATCAGGCTGAAGTTATTTCCGCAGCGGTTGACATGTTCCAGGTAAAGCTTTTGGTCGCAGTCATTGTTGTGATGGGTGTCAGCTTACTGGCTATCGGTTTTCATGCCGGGCTGGTGGTGGGTATTGCCATTCCAATCACGCTCGGCATCACCTTTCTGTTGATCAAGATCGGCGGCATTAATCTCGACCGCATTTCGCTCGGCGCATTGATTATCGCACTAGGTTTGCTAGTAGATGATGCCATCATCGCGATCGAGATGATGATCGTGAAGATGTCGCAAGGCTGGGATCGTGTGCGTGCCGCATCACATGCCTGGACGGTAACCGCCGCACCGATGCTGTTCGGTACGTTGGTAACAATCGCAGGCTTTGTGCCCATTGGCTTTGCGCAGTCGGGCGTAGGCGAATATGCGGGCAATATCTTTTGGGTTCTCGCTTACGCACTACTGGCGTCTTGGATCGTGGCGGTGACCTTCACGCCTTATCTCGGTACCCTGCTGCTACCCGCCATGCAGAAGAAAAATGCGCACGTGGATTCACTTTATCAGACGCCACTCTACACTAAAATACGCACATTGATTAGCTGGTGCGTGTCATATCGCAAAACGGTCGTCGTTAGCACAATTGGCCTACTTGCGTTAAGTATCGCTGGTTTGGCTGGCCCCGTTCAAAAACAGTTTTTTCCTAGCTCAGACCGTCCGGAAATACTGGTGAGCGTTTTTATGCCGCAGGGTAGTGCGATCAGCAACACCGATGCGACGACTCAAAGAATAGAAGCGATTCTGGCTGAGATACCCGAAGTCAAGACACTATCGGCCTATATTGGTGCCGGTGTGCCGCGTTTTTTCTTCGCGGTAAACCCCGAGCAACCGGATCCCGCTTTTGCTAAGCTGATTGTCGTTGCGCACGATATCACCGCGCGAGACAAAATTATGGCCGAGCTGGATCGTCATATTGTCAATGGCGCTTTCCCCGAGGCAAGAATACGAGTTACAACGTTACTGTTCGGCCCGCCAATTATTTGGCCGATAACTTTTCGTGTGGTTGGCCCGGACCCGTTAAAGATTCGCGACATCGCGCACCAGGTAAAGGATGTGATGAAAGCCAATCCGTACGCGCATGATCCGCACTTGGAATGGGATGAGCGTGCGCCGGTACTGCATCTTGCCATTGATAATGATCGTCTGCGTCTAATGGGATTGACACCCGCTGATATTGCTCAGCAGCTTCAGTTCCAGCTCGATGGTATACCGGTTACTGAAGTGAGACATGGCCTACGCACGGTGGAAGTACGTGCACGCGGCCTCAGAGATGGCGCGCCGCCTAATCTGCTTGGCCTCGAGATCAGAACACAAGACGGGCGTAAGGTGCCGTTGGAACAAGTCGGCGAATTACAAGTGCGCTATGAAGATCCGGTCATCAAACGATACAATCGGGAATCCTTTGTCGCCGTAAATTCTGAAGTGAGGGGCGCGCAGTCGAATGACGTGACTGCTGAGATTTGGCGCGAACTGGAAACAATCCGGGAGGCATTTCCTGAGGATTATCGCATCGACATCGGTGGCGCCGTTGAGGATACCATCAGGGCGGATAGCTCCATCGAAAAACTGCAGCCGTTAATGATCGCGCTAATGCTGATTTTCATCATGCTACAGATGCGCTCTTTCTCTGGCACCTTCATTGTCGTAGCCACCGCGCCCCTCGGCTTAATCGGTGCTGTCACGATGCTGTTACTTTTCAACCAGCCTTTCGGTTTTGTCGCACTCCTGGGGTTGACCGGTTTAGCAGGCATCCTGATGCGTAACACGCTAATCCTCACTCAGCAAGTGTCTGACAATATTGCGGAAGGTATGGAAACTTTGCCTGCGGTCGTGGAAGCCGCTGTACATCGCGCACGCCCGGTTGTATTGACCGCAGTTGCTGCCGCATTGGCGTTCATTCCCTTGACGTTTGATAGCTTCTGGGGACCTTTGGCCTACGTGCTGATTGGTGGCGTTCTGGTCGGCACCGCAATCACGCTGCTGTTCGTACCCGCACTCTACGCACTATGGTTTAGGCTGGGAAAGCAATAACACAACCGAATCTCACAATTTGTGTTAACACACTGCAAGAACACGTGCATGCTGAAGTGGAGGAACTGTCATGCCTGGTGGAGTAATATATACGCCACGTCTATTTAACTGTATTTTTATCGGGTGAATTATCGTTGCGCGTTGAACAAACGTATCCACATCTTGAAGATTGTAATCTGTGCGTACGCTTTTGCCATATCAATCGGAGACTAACAATTAAGGGTGCCGTATGTCATACGGGTGAGCATGCAACGGTAAATAGTTTTGGTGCCCACCATGGCGAAGAAGATCCATTGCGTGGATGACAGGGTTCCGGAACGATTTTTTTAGTATGTGCAGCCTACGCTGTGTATTTTGCCAAAACTGGGAGATTAGCTAAAAAGGACTGGGCCGTGAAGTAGAACCGAAAGAATTGGCCGATATGATACTATCGCAGCAAGCGCAAGGCTGTCACAACATACTCCGGTCATGTCGTAGCACAAATTGTCGCGGGTATTAACATTGCTGCACAAAAGGAATTACATATCACCATTAGCCAATAATTCGGGAGGTTATGATAGCCCCAAGGCATTAGCGTTGCTGCATGACTTCATTGATCTATACATGCCCAATATGAAATACGGTAATTTACATATCGCGCGCAAATATTGCAAAGCGCGTGATTATGTCGAGGTGAACTTTGCAGTGGTCAAGGAAATGCAACAGCAGGTAGGCGACCTTCAACTAGACGAAAACGGTATTGCACAACGTGATTTACTGGTCCGTCATTTAGCTGCCGGGTGCACTTGCTGAGACAGAAGCTGTTGTGGTCTTTCTCGTCAATGACATTTCGACAAATACTTATCTCTGATGTTTATCTCTGATGTGATTCAATAGATCTGGACAGTTTACTTGTTCTCTACATTAGGTTTCATAGGTTCTTGACGAATATTTGTATCAGTGTTAGCGTTATGCAAGTAGTTCTTTTATGTGTAGCTACTTAGACTTCGTATGGTTGACAATATTTTAAACTTTAATATGTTCTGAATAAGGATAAACTCATGATTAAGAAAATCGCGGGCGTTGTTATTTTGTCAAGTTTACTCGTTCTTAGTGGGTGTGCCGGTATGGGTTCTATTGGCGGAAGTGC
>JAJFJI010000242.1 GCA_021774205.1 Nitrosomonas sp. | reverse complement strand
GCCCGGCCGCCATCCATGCTTCAGCGACGGCGCAGCCAGCAAATGGCGCCAGATACTTCAGACCTGGCATGGTCGTTGCCTCCGCCACGACAACCACGGTATAAGCCAATGCGCCAGATCGCCGCAAGGTTTCGATGGTATTTACCACGGTGGAACGCTTCTGCCCGATCAACACATAAATACAATAAACATCTTTACCACACTGATTGATAACCGTATCAATGGCAAGCGCACTTTTACCAGTGCCATTATCGCCAATAATTAACTGCCGTTGCCCTTTACCAATCGGAAGCATTGTATCGGCAATTTTATTGCCGGTATACATGGGTTGCGCCACAAAATCACGGGCAATAATCGGCGGCGAACGAACATCCAGCGGGCGATAGGCGCTGGATGAAAGTGCTTCGCCGCTATCGAGCACAGCACCCAAGGGATCAATCACACGGCCAAGCAAAGCATCGCCGACCCCAATGCGCAAACCTTTACCGGTCAGGAACGCTTTGGCACCAGCGGTTATACGTATAGTCTGGCATAACAGGATAGTGCCTACCCGATTATGTGCAAGATGAAAAACAAGCGCCTGACTGCCATCCTCCAAACGAACAATCTCATCCATACAGGCCGAAGGCAAGCCGTCAATCCAGGCTATGCCATCGCCCACAGAAACCACCGTCCCGAGTTCTGACAAATGCAAACCCGGTCGGTAATGTGCTAACCAAGCTGCTTGCCGGGCTAACGGAGAGTCAGCCTGAGACTCCGCTGATAGAACCTGCTCACTGCGCATGCTGCATTACGCTACGGAAAAACTTTAACTCATCACGTAAATTAGCATGCAGCACCCAGGGGCCAATATCAACCTGGTATCCCGAAATCAATTCGGGGTTGATGGAATATTCAACCGGCACCTTTCTTCCAATTACTTCGGCCAAAGCACTTGATAGCATATTCTGCTTGTTCTTATCCAACGGGAACACACTTTGCACATTGATCTTCAATCCAGCGACGATTGCAACCTCCTTCAAGGCGTTTATATCTTCACTTTGTAACTGGCGCAAATCTTCCAATAACACGACGAACAGTTTCGCCTCTAATTCAGGCGAAGCAAGCCTGGAAAGTAATTTTGTAGAGAATTCAGCACCTTGCTCGACCCCCCTTTCCTCAACCCTACGCTCATACTCACGTTGACGCCGCTCATCCAGGACCCGCCGCCGACCCGCTTCTTCTGAAATTGAAGCTTCCAGTGCGGCCATCTTGCTTTCCCGGATTGTGGCTAGCTCTGCCATCAATTGCGTCTGGGCCGATTTTTTTTCTTCCTCCCAGTCAGCCAACTGTTGTTCATTTTGTTGCTTGACCCGGTTTGCCTCGGCCTCAGTGTGTTGTGCATCGGCAAGCGTTTTTTCAATGCCGGCACGGCGCTTGTCAATCACATCCAAAACAGGCTGATACAAAAACCGCTTGAGAATCCAAACCAGGATCAGGAAATTGATAATCTCCAGAATGAAAGTGGTCCAGTCAAATTCCACGTGTTCTCAATCTCTCATCTTGTTTAAATCAAATATTCCAGCAAAGGATTGCGAAACAATATAATCAACACAATCACCAATATATAAATCGCTAACGATTCAATCATTGCCAAACCAATAAAGAGGATACGCATAATCGATTTCTCAGCTTCCGGTTGACGCGCCAGCGCATCCAAAGCCTGGGCAATCGCGCGCCCCATCGCAAACGCAGGCAGCATCATGCCAATTGCCACCGCAATCGCCGCCGCCACAGTGGAAAATAAGGTAAACCAAGTCATGTCGCTCATGGATTGTTTCCTTTATAATTTTGTCGTGATTGCATAGCGCCTGCAATGTAAATGAGCGCCAGCATGCCAAAAATATATGCCTGCACTAATGCCTCAACAACGTGCAACATTAACAATGGCACCGGTACCAGCAGTCCAGCAACCAGCAGAACCAGTAACGCAACCAATTCCAGGCTCATGATATTGCCAAATAAACGTACCGCCAACGCGATGGTACGCGTAACTTCACTAATCAAGTGAAATGGCAATAATAATGGCGTAGGACGCAAATAATGCTTGAAATAGCCACGTATCCCTGCACTCCGGATACCGAACCAATGTACCGACAAAAATACCAGCAAAGCAAGACCCGCCGTTACCGATAAATTTGCCGTTGGAGAATGAAGCTGTGGAATCAGCCCGACTAGATTTGCAATGACGATATAAATCCACAATGTTGCGATAAACGGTAACAACTGTCGTGACCGACCCGGCAATAGGGCTTCTATGCTTTCCTCCATCGCTGTCACCACGCCTTCCAGCATGGTCTGCAATGGCCCTGGATCAATTGAAAGCCGTTGCGTGACTAGCCAGCAAAATACGCCCAGTACCAGCACGATACCCCAGGTTGTCACCACAACCGAAGTAATCGCAAGTGGTCCCAAATAAAATACGATCGCAGATGCTTCCATCAGCCACGTTCTCGAATGTATAAATAAACGTTTACCATACCTATCACGAGACCAAGGACAATCAGCCCGATGGTCCAGTGAACCGAATAACCTTGCGCCTTATCATCCAGCCAATTGCCAAGATAGGCGCCAACAATTACTGGCAACACAAACAACAACGCTAGCGACCCCATAAATACTGATTGCGCCAATATCGTGGGACGCTCTTTCTCCGCACGCTGTATGCGTTTCACTTGTCGCTCTATCGATTTGCGTAACTGTTCATTATTCACGTTCAGACTCCACTATATTTTGACGCCCCTGCGCCCCATCTGCCACAGACGTCGAAACATTTCCTGCTCTAGTTGATTTAGACTGTCTTTAATCTCATGCAACGCTTCCTCTTCCTTGAGCAGCTGCTCCAACAATCCTGCACTGATACGCTGATAATCTGTACCATAAAGAAAACGTCGTGTACTGATGTATAGATTATTATTCACAAAGTAAAGAATGCCGCCGGGCAATGCAAGATAGTACCAATCTCCATTAACTCGCTGGTAGCGCGCCAGCCCATAATCAAGCGCCGTTATCATACGGACATGATGGGCCTGAATGCCAAAGCTGCCTGACTTATCCGTTGCAACAAAACTGGTGACGTCCGCAACACATTGATATTGTGTTGCACTCTGAACATGTATCGTATAAGTTTTCATACGTCCGCTTGCATTGAGCCACGCATGTAACATTGTTCTTCAGGAACCGTATCATAATCGCCACGTAAAAAAGCTTCACAATCCGTCAGCGTTTGTCCCAGCTTAACCGATACACCCTGAATTCCGGTATGTGAGGTCATCACATGGAAAGGTTGCGATAAATAACGCTGCAGTTTGCGTGCGCGCATAACGATGCGCCGGTCTTTTTCCGACAACGCCTCCAATCCCAGCATGGCAATAATGTCTTCCAGTTCCTGGTAACGCGCCAGATGTTCACGTACATTTTCAGCCACTATGTAATGCCGGTCCCCCAAAAAAATACGGTCCATCATTTTGCTGGATGACTGTAACGGATCAACCGTTGGATAGATGCCCTTGGCAGCCTGGCTACGAGACAAGATGACCGTAGTATCCAAATGCGACAAAATCGTACTGACAGCGGGATCCGTCATGTCATCCGCTGGCACATATACCGCCTCCACTGCAGTAATGTCTCCGCCACGGGTTGAAATGATACGTTCCTGCAACTCCGCAACTTCGCTCATTAACGTCGGTTGATAACCGACGGTAGCCGGCATACGGCCCAGTAATCCTGAAATTTCACTGCCCGCCTGCACAAAACGAAATACATTATCCATCAGCAACAATACTTCCTTGCTCATCGTATCACGAAGATATTCCGCATAGGTCAGTGCCGACAAGCCAACACGAAAACGCACACCCGGTGATTCGTCCATCTGACCAAACATCATCAATGTACGTGGCATGACCCCTGCATCCTGCATTTCATGCCACAATTCATGGCCTTCACGGATACGTTCACCCAAACCAGCAAAGACCGACACTCCTTGGTGCAAGCTAACGACGGCATGCATGAATTCCATGATCAATACGGTTTTACCCACCCCCGCACCGCCAAACAACCCGGTCTTGCCGCCTTTAATAAAAGGGCACAGTAAATCTATTACCTTGATACCGGTTTCAAGGATACCTTCAGCAGGCACTGATTCGGCCAGCAATGCGGGTGGCGCAATAATGTTACGCATTTCGCCGGTATTCAATGAAGGCCCACCATCCAATGGTGCACCAAACATATCCAGCATACGACCCAAGCAATCCGGTGTAACCGGAATACGCAATGGCCCGCCACTGTCAAATACTGGTAGGTGACGCTTAAGGCCGCCGGTTGGATGCAGCGCGATGACGCGCACCCGATGCGCATCAAGATGAAGATAAACTTCAAAAGGATAATATTCGTGGTCAAATATACAAAATAAAGCCTGGTGCAACGGCGGCAAACGGTCACAAACAATATCAACGACTGGCCCTTGAATCTCTTCGATTATGCCAATCGGATCAGCTTTAGCGTGCATTGATTGGATTATCTGTTGCATAAAAAACGCCATCGGTTAAGTTAGATATACTGTTATACCCCAACACTGCTTGTGCTCACAAAATATTACGGCATAATTATTACAAATCAAACAAACCAAGCTTTGAGCTAATTTATCAAAACACAAGATTTCTTTCCCATCCCGGATAATCGTATAATCATTCTCATTTTTAATCCCATTTTTTCATGAACCCAACCTGGCTATCTTTCTTAAAAAATCAACAGGCAGTGATTGAAAACGATCGCGTCCTACACTATGGCGATACCACCGCCGAATTAAGACACACGAAAAATGGCACGGTCATCGCCGATCTGTCGCACCTTGGACTGATTCAATTTTCCGGTGAAGATGCACTCGCTTTCCTACAGGGACAATTAACCTGTGATGTTAAAAAAATTAAGCCAGACATGGCGAGTCATGGCGGTTATTGCACGCACAAAGGCCGGCTGCTAGCAAGTTTTCAACTCTGGCAAAAAGATGATTACCTGATGCAGTTACCAACCAATTTATGCGCTGCGATTCAAAAACGCCTGTCACTTTTCGTGCTGCGCGCCAAAGTTCAGTTAACGGATCACAGTGACTCTTTGATACGTATTGGGGTAGCTGGAAAAAATGCCCATATGCTGGCGGAACAAATCTCAGGAACCAAATTCGATCCTGAACGACGCCTTGCTGTCGCACACAGCGAACTAACCAGCATACTCTGCCAAGCACCCAACCGTTATGAATTTGTAACAAACATTAAATATGCACCAACGCTATGGGCGCACCTAAGAAAACACGCTATTCCAGCGGGTGCCGCTTGTTGGGATTGGCTGGAAATCCAGTCGGGAATCCCTGTTATTTTGCCCGCCACGCAGGAGCAATTTATCCCCCAAATGGTGAATCTGGATGCTATTGAAGGCGTCAGTTTCCAGAAAGGATGCTATCCGGGCCAGGAAATCGTCGCTCGCACCGAATATTTAGGCAAAATTAAACGCCGCATGTATTTGGCAAATATCTCAACAACTGCACCTGTAACAGCTGGAGATGAATTATTTAGTACGTTGATGACAGAACAGTCCTGTGGGAAGATCGTTAACGCCGCACCTTCACCCAGTGGCGGTTATGATGTTCTGGCTGTAATTCAGATGAACAGCGTTGAAGCTGGAAAAGTCCACTGGAAAACGCTAGATGACCCAGCTTTAGAGATCAATCCATTGCCTTATTCGCTTTTACTAGAATAATAATTCAATAACATTTGCAACTATTCAGCTTACCCCTAACATCCGGCATTACAAAATGATCATTGTCACGTGTAAACTCACATTTTGTGCCTTGAACTGACCAATTATTCAAGCAATCTGAACAGTTACTGCGACGCACTGAATAGCAACCCAGACCGCTCATGAGATTACTTATTACTGTAACGGCCAACTAAAAATTTTAGGTGTAAGCGTTACTTACATTTTTGCCTTGCCATGACCGGTATGATTTGAAAACTGCAAATTTTCCGGCGCATTCGTTCCACCCGTCACCACAAATGTCATGGCCTCTTCGGTACTCCAGTCCGTCATCACCACATCCTCTAGGGGCACGATTTCAATATAGCCGGACGTAGGGTTTGGGGAGGTCGGCACATAAACAGCAGCCAATTCCTTGCCAGTATTCGTGTCACGCATGATTTTTGTGATAAAGCCAATCGCTTTCATTTCCGAGGAAGGAAAACAGATGAGTACCACGCGTTGCCCAGTTACCGGTGGCTTAGTCAAGGAAAGCAAAACACGCTTGGTTGCGCCGTAAATAGTCTGCACCAACGGAAGCCTTGCAAGGATGTCTTCATAAATTTCGATTACTTTTTTACCAATCACAAAAGACGCTAACAAACCAATGCCATACAAACTGGCTACGGTTAGTAATGCCGCAACCGCTTGTTGAAAGTTTGAATCCAGCAACCAACTGGCCAGCGTATCTGAAAAGGGGCGAACAACTCGCGCAGTTGTTTTCAGTAAGGGCGCACCCATTTGCGCTAGTATTTCTAATAAAAAATCAAATACCAGCCAGGTAACATAGAGTGGCGCCACAGTCAGAGACCCAATTAAGACATAACGTCCTACATGAGCGGATCGAGCGGAATGGTTATTACTGCCTTTTTTGGCCATAAGGTGAGATTGACTCCGACAAAAACTAAAGTATCATTTTCCACTAGCTGAATAAGAATAAGCATCAATTACTGGAAAGCATAGTTGGTTCTTGGTAAAATCAGCAAGCACGATTTTACTGAAAATTTACCAAGTTATCTCATGTTATATCAGATAATTACACGGCAAGCTTCGAATTTCTATTGCCGACAACGAATATTCTGATTTTCACGGGATTACTCTTGATCGCAAATTTAATAGCCGCTTATTAGATGGCATCATTTTTTTGAAAATTGAAAAATATATTTTTATGTTCGTCAATGTTAGTTATAACATTACCGAGCATATCTATCCGTCGAGCATCTTTGTAAGGATGCAACTTATTAAAGTTTTTAAAAGGGACTGTTATGTCACAGAGTTCAACACAAATTAATAAGCGTCTAAAAAGTTTACAGAAGCATCTTGCTGATGAACATCCAGATAATCCTGTATTGGCCAAAGCTGTTGAAAGTTTCCGCAAAATGGATTACGTCGGTCGCAACATGGGACTGATCGCAAAGGATGAATCCTATGCCACCTGTGTCACTTGGTGGCCGATGATAGCTTTATTAGGTACATTTTCTGCCGGAAAATCGACTTATATCAACTCTTATCTTGGTCATTCACTGCAACGCACGGGTAACCAAGCAGTTGATGATAAGTTCACGGTCATTTGCTACAGTCGCCATAACAAGGCTAAAACGTTGCCTGGCGTAGCGCTTGACGCGGACCCACGCTTTCCATTTTTTCACATTAGCCGCAGCATTGAAGAAATTTCTGACAGTGAGCAGCAACAAATTGACGCCTATTTACAATTAAAAACCTGCCCATCAGAAAACGTGCG
>JAJFJI010000241.1 GCA_021774205.1 Nitrosomonas sp. | reverse complement strand
ATTGGTCAGTGTATTAATCGCACTCGATTTCCCTGCGTTTGAACGACCGGCAAAAGCAACTTCAACGCCAACAGCTGGCGGTAAACTCTGCAGGTGATTAACGGAAGTATAAAAAGTTGTTTTTTGAAAAATAGACATAATAATTACATTCAGCCAGGACCTTCAATAGGAAAAATTTACCTAAAACCCCCAGTTGGCTGGAGTTTAGCGTGCGTTGTTGTTTCTTTTTTTACAAGGCGCAATGAAACGTCATACCACGTAATTACAACGAATTGCAGCGCAGTAAAAAAAGAGCGGCGTACTATAAGCATCATCGCGTTGCTCAGATTAAAGGTGCGTGTCATATTGATAAATATGATTCCTTTTCCATGAGATTACGTATTTCTGTCGCGGTCAATGGAGGATTTTATGTTTAAAGATCCGCCAAAGACAGAATAATAGTAAAGGGCCATTGAGAGTACGTAATTTCAATACAGCATTACCTTTTAAATTAATTTTGGAGTTTCCATACAAATATTTGCCTACTTGCAAATATAAGCTTTTTGTGACCTCAAATTACCCGCGATCCTCAGCCTAGGCAGAATAAAAAAAGCCATACTTTAAAGTCATTCCAACATGGCCGAATTTAATTGATCATTAGCAATCAAAAGTAATCCTTCCAATACCAAGTTATCAACAACTTTAGCCTGAATACTGAGATGCGGTAATATTAAGGGTGATGCACCACCACTTATAATATAATTTTGCATAGAGTACCCCAAATGCTTACAAAGTACCTGATTCATCCGCTCAATTGCACCAATCAAAGACTGAACAACACCAGAATATATTGCATCGGCTGTACAAGCTGGTAACTGATCAAAGTTACCCAACTCGACGCAGGGAATAGCCGTATGTGCTTTTAATACATTAAACATTAGATCTGGGCCAGGCAAAATAAGACCACCCAGGAAATCACCCGAATCAGATAACACATCAACCGTCATCGCCGTTCCTATATTTATAACAATACTCGCCTGTAACTCTTGGTTCCAAGCTGCAACAAGCGCTGCCCACCGATCGCTACCAAGTTGACCAGGGCGCGAATAAAGATTACGTACACCACATTGTTGTCGGACAGCAGTCAACCAATGCGGCTTCATCTTCCAAGCTGAACATAATACGATTAAATTTTTATGAGCGGCATCACCAGCTACATTCGAAACAATAATGGAAGATGGCTCTGGCATATTTTGCCAAGCTTGTGTCAGAATGGCACTTTCTTCTTGTTTTACTTTTCCCTGAAAAACCAAATCGCACTGATCATACAAACCCCATTTTATGAATGTATTGCCAGAATCAATGGTTAAAATATGGCTCATAAAAATTTAAATGCCTAACGTAGCGTTAGTTCACCGCTATTAAAGCTGCATTTTTTACCGGTTGCCATCTTTAATCTTATTGATCCATCACATTCAACACCATCAACGATACCCTTATTTATGGAACCATCCGGCAACGCCAATGTAATGAATTTACCTTCATAAGCATGATAGCTAGTCCATTCATGTCTAAAATAATCAAAGCCGAAATGGTTAAAATCTTTCAGTACCGTGGCTAACTCAGACAACAATATTGCCAGAAGCTTATTACGGTTCAGTACCTTACTGGTAATCGCAAACAAATCAGCAAAAGACTGGTCAATATTTTTTTTTATTAACGAAGATAGCTGGACGTTAAGGCCAATACCAATGACAACAGCAGAACCTGATCGTTTGTCATTGCTTAGCTCAATTAAAATACCAGCCAATTTACGAAAAGAAAATAAAACATCATTCGGCCATTTAAGAGTTAATCTTTCAATGCCAAGATGCTTAAACGCTCTAACAATTGCCACACCAATGACTAAGCTTAAGCCAGAAAGATGTCTAACTGGGCAATCAAAGCGCCAAAGCAAAGAAAACGTTAGACTATCGCCAAGCCCAGAATGCCATTGGCGTCCAAAGCGTCCGCGACCTTGTGTCTGCAATTCAGTAATAATCACAGGAATTTTAGACAAAGGAACGTTGTTTGTAATCACTTGATCCAACAAAAAACGATTAGTCGAATCAACTGAATCAAGAGTAACAAGATGAAAATTAGGTTTATCCTTGTGAAGATAACTTAAAATTTCATTCTCATCGATCCAATTTATTGGGTTTTGCCACCGATAACAAAGCCCATGATTTTTTTTTATAATAGCACCGAATCGTTCGATATCTTGAAGCGCATTTGAAATACAGCTGGGATAAACTTGAAGTGACCGTGCAAGATTTTCATTGGAATGAAGCCCACCATCACTCAGTAGCCGTAGAACAGAAAAGGCTAGGGGTTTCATTTCTGACTAAGGAGGACTCACCGGCTCAAATTGAATCACAAAAATAAATAGATGGTTATTATACACGTCTAAGTAATTCAAACGATGTTGTCCTGTACTATGCAAAATAACTAGACTTAAATTTGAATTACATGGTACAGCATCTGAAAAAAAACCTGGGCTGTACCATTAAATAATTTAAGTGGAAAAAGAAGTGTTAAGAGCCTGTGCTGCTAAATAAAGAGAAAGAAATGGAAAGAAGATAAATGGAACTAGTTTTCCGGAGAATCCTCGTCATTTTTCGACAAATCATCTTCAATAACCGGACGATCCAGTAATTCAACTAAGGCCATGGGCGCATTATCTCCTTTACGAAAGCCATATTTGAGAATACGTAGATATCCCCCATTTCGGGTCTGATAGCGTGGTCCCAACTCAGAAAATAATTTAACTACGTTATCACGATCACGTAAACGATTGAACGCTAGACGGCGATTTGAAAGTGATGGTTTTTTTCCAAGCGTGATCATGGGCTCAACAACACGACGCAATTCCTTTGCTTTAGGCAGCGTGGTTTTAATTACTTCATGACGTAGTAATGAATTGCTCATATTTCTGAGCATTGCCAAACGATGGCTGCTTGTACGATTTAATTTTCTTAAACCACTACGATGACGCATGATTAGTTTCCTTTGCTAAATTCTCTAGATTTGCCGGAGGCCAATTGTCTAATTTCATTCCCAGTGACAGCTCTCTTGTAGCCAAAACTTCTTTAATCTCATTAAGTGATTTTCTGCCTAAGTTCGGTGTTCGCAGTAACTCAGATTCAGTACGCTGTATTAAATCACCAATATAATAGATATTTTCAACTTTGAGGCAATTTGCTGAACGAACTGTAAGTTCCAGATCATCAACAGGGCGCAACAAAATGGGGTCAATTTGAGGTGCTTTTGGCTGCTCTTTAGGTAGCGGTGTACTTTCTAGCTCAGCAAAGAAAGATAACTGATCAACAAGAATCCTAGCAGCATATCGAATCGCTTCTTCGGCATCAACGGCACCATTCGTCTCAAGATCAATAATAAGCTTATCTAAATCAGTTCTCTGTTCAACTCGAGCACTTTCAACAGTGTAACTAACACGTCTGACAGGACTAAAAGAAGCGTCAAGCAAAATTGTGCCAATCTGATGGCTATCATCATCTGTTTTTCGTGCAATAGCGGGAACATAACCACGCCCCATTTCAACTTTAATTTCCATGTCAAGTTGTCCATCAGAGTTAAGATGAGCTATGACATGATCAGGATTAATTATTTCAACATCATGATTAGTTTCAATATCGCTTGCCGTAACAACGCCCATTCCCTGCTTTTTTAGAACGAGTAAAGCTTCGGTGGTAGTATGCATTTTCAACACAATACCTTTTAAATTGAGCAGTAGATCAACTACATCTTCTTGCACACCTTCAAGCGCTGAATATTCATGCACGACACCAGCAATTTTTACTTCAGTTGGTGCGTATCCAGACATTGAAGATAACAGTACTCTACGAAGTGCATTTCCAAGTGTATGTCCATATCCACGCTCAAATGGCTCCATAATCACCTTAGCTTGTAAAGGTGAGATATTATGTACGTCGATAATACGAGGTGTTAAATAAGCATTACCTTGCATAGTTCAATCCTTTAGTGGAATGCTTGCGAATAGTTAATTTCAATTATTTGGAGTACAATTCAACAACTAACGATTCATTGATTGTTGCAGGCAAATCAGAACGATCTGGAATAGATTTGTATGTTCCTTTCATAGATTTAACATCTACTTCTACCCATGATGGAAAAGATCGCTTTTCAGCTGCATCCAGAGCCGCTTTTATGCGTAAATGGTTTTTAGCATTATCTGCGATTTGAATAACATCACCAGGTTTAACATCATATGAAGGGATATTAACTCGATGACCGTTAACTATAACAGCGTTATGCCTTACCATTTGCCGTGCTTCTGAGCGAGAAGCGCCAAACCCCATATTATAAGTCACAGTATCCAAACGACTTTCGAGAATCTGTAATAAATTTTCACCCGTTACACCACGGCGTTTATCTGCCAATTGATAAATATTACGGAATTGTCGTTCCAATATTCCATAAATTCTTCTAATTTTTTGTTTCTCGCGTAACTGGACACCATAGTCTGACAAACGTGTTTTTTTCTGTCCATGTTGTCCCGGGGGAAAATTGCGACGATCAATCGCGCATTTATCTGTAAAACACTTATCACCTTTCAGGAATAATTTTTCACCCTCACGACGGCATTGTCGGCATTTAGGGTCTAGATTTCTAGCCAATGCATCTCTCCTTCTATTAAATACGACGCTTTTTAGG
>JAJFJI010000025.1 GCA_021774205.1 Nitrosomonas sp. | reverse complement strand
AATCTCTATGCCCTCGGTATTGCACCATTCTTTAAGTAAACCAAGAAAAAAATGTAATCATCATCACAGAAAAACACATCCTGACGGCGGTTGCCACGTTGGATAATGTGGTGCGGATATCCCGGTAAAATCACTCTCGCTAGTCTTGCCATAGAAATATTCTAACATAATTGAGTATTGTGTCCCCAGAACTTACAGAACTTAGAACTTCCATAACTTCTAATGTTTTTTCATTCACATCCCCCTAGAGTCTAGACGAAGTTCTAGGATCATAGCACTTAACTCAAATAATCCAGTATTCAGTCACCAAAACAAGCGTTATTTGCTCAGGAAAGCATTTCCATCAAAATCGAATGCCATAGGTGCTTGTCGATAGCTCCCATTTTACTGATTAGGCGACGCTTATCTACCGTTCGGATTTGATCAAGTAATATTCGTGCTGCACGACCGTCAAATTCGACAGTCGGTCGACAGCCTAAAGGTTGTCCTCTGCTGGTTAACGGCGCAACAATCACTCTGGGCAATACCGCATTGAGATCATCTGGCGAAACCACTAAAGCTGGTCGAGTTTTTTGGATCTTTGTTCCAACTGTAGGATCGAGATTTACCCAGTACACTTCGCCGCATTTCACCATTCCCATTCGCCGTTGTCGTCGACTGGAAAAGTCAGCCACTCATTGGCATCCTCCTCAACCTTATAACCTGTAAACCAATTCTTACGTGGCGCATTCAATGCCTCGACAACCAAAGTCTTACCTTCAATCCTTAAATTTACTTCTTCCCCTAGCTCGCAGGTTTCCAGCAAAGCAGCAGGTATGATTATGCCGCGTGAATTGCCGATTTTTCTTAAAGGTGTACGCATAGGTATTTCCAAACCATAAATAGTTCTAACTATGTTAGAACATTGTTAGTGGTATAGCAGCTTTTATTATGAGCTTAAATTACAAACAGACTCTTATTTGGCCTAACCTTTCTTTGACAAAAAAGTTAACCGACAGTTGATGCCGTCCGGCTACAGTTCTACAACGCCTGCTCCAACCATGCCCGCACATCGCCATAGGGATATTTCTCCAAACGACCAAAGTGTCCAAGCGAACGGGCCTTAAAACGTGTCAAGTCGGGGCTGGTAATGCCACACAAATAGCGCGTCATCAATTCAATGCTAGCGGTCTCTGACAGCGCCGTGGCTTTATTGATTAAGGGTTGGCAATACTCATAGGCATTGAGTTCATGTAATGGTGTCAGCGCTGACTGATCGGGTAGTTGCGCCACTGATCCCTTGCATACCGAGCAGTGGCCGCAGCCATTTTCCGATGGTGTGGTTTCGCCAAAATAGCGAACTAGCTGCAGGCTGATACACTGCTCACTTTCAAATAGGGCCAACATAGTGTGGATGCGTTCTATCTCGCTTGCCTCTTTATTCTTGAAATGCCGATGCAGTTGCTTGGCAACAGCGGTGACATCAAAGGTGGCATCAAGCACCGCGTATACATCTGTCATTTGTTTGGTTTCCAGTTGGATGTACTGCTTGTCATTAAAATATTCCAGTGCGGTAATCACTCGGTGCCGGGGGGCGCTATCACTGCCTGAATATTCTTGATAGATGGTGTCAAAATCCACTGTCCACCAAGTTTTGGCTTTGCTGGAGCCGTTAAGTATGGCTTGAACAAACAGTTGGCGTTCACCTTCAAAGGGTTTGAAGAGTGCTTGTTCATCCATTAATAATTTAAAACGAAACTCGGCGTAATAGGCGTACAGTGGTTTAATAATGCCCTGTATTTCCAGGTACACCAGCAAGGTTTTTAGCGGTAGCTGGCGGATATTACATTGATTGGCTAGCGTAGTGAGCACGGTCTCCCATTGTTCACCGCTGAGTTTGATGTCGGTTAATACCTGCTGAATACTCGTCAGTTCTGGTGTGTCGCCATAGATGAAATTTTCCAGTACATTCAGGTTGTCGCGATTGGCGAGCACCAGGCAGTCGGCGTCTTTGCCATCACGACCGGCACGACCGATTTCCTGGCTGTAGTTTTCAATGGATTTGGGCAGATCGTAATGCACAACATTGCGAATGCTGCTTTTATCGATGCCCATACCAAAGGCAATGGTCGCAACGATGCAAAGCGTTTTTTCTGACATAAAATCGCGTTGAATCTGTTCCCGTCTGTCGCTATTCATACCCGCATGGTATGCCTGCGCATTAAGCCCTTGCTCTGTCAGTGCAGTGGCGACGTCTTCGGCGGTTTTTTGCAGGGTGACATAAACAATAGTGCTTTTTTCGGATTTCCGCTGCAGCCAATTATTTAGGCAGGGGATTTTCTCCTGCTCGCTAATGGCCTTGATCCATAGATGTAGATTGGGTCGGTAAAAACCGGTATTGATGACATTTTCTGCGGTGATAGCAAACTTGTTACTCATGTCTTCAATGACGGTCGGGGTTGCGGTTGCAGTAAGTAGGAGAGTTTGCGGGATCGAAAATTCTTGCTGGTAACGGGGTAACTTCAGGTAATCCGGGCGAAAGTTATGTCCCCATTCGGAAATACAGTGCGCCTCATCGACCACGAGTAGGGATATGGGCACTTGACTGATGAAGCTGCGAAAGCGTTCGTTCTTCAGGCGCTCTACCGAGATCATTAAGATTTTAAGTGTGCCACTTTTGACGTCAGTCATTACGGAACTGGCTTCTTCCCGGCTCTGTGCGGATTGAATGCTGGCGGCGGGGATGTTCTTGCTGTGTAAAAAGTCCAGTTGATCCTGCATCAAGGCGAGTAAGGGTGATACAACGAGTGTCAGGTGTGGCAAGTGCAGTGCGGACAGCTGGTAGCAGAGTGACTTGCCGGAGCCAGTCGGGAATATTGCGACTGCTGAACGGCCTGCCACCACGGCAGAAATAACGGCCTCCTGGCCGCACCGGAAGTTGTCATAGCCGAAGGTTTGCTTCAGGGTGTTGTGTATGTCCTTATTCATTTTTAAATATTTCCTGTGCGTTAAACCTAAAATTCTCAGTTGGCCGCTATAGTAATAAGTAATCTAATTTTGCCGGGTTTTAAATCCAACCGGATCGTAAAACAGCGCGATTTACTCGAGGGGAGGTCATGGAGAGGGACTTCCCTCGAATAAGTGCTTTCACCAGGGATCGAACCGATAAATTTTTGAGATGTGGTCATTAACATTCTGTTGGCATCGATGCAACAAAGTAGCGATATGGCAAGCTCCTTAACTCAACCCTTGTCATACGTCAAATACTCACCAGGATTGCAAAATGATTTAAATTTAATGGTTTTATTGTTAACCCGTACTTATCTGGTTGTCTGCCGCAAATTACTGTCAAGTTAACCAATTCTGGGCGACAATAGCGGAATGAATCGTTCAGCGACGCTAGACAATCTTGGCCGCCATTTGGTTTACGCCAGCCATTATCGGGATCTGAGGCAAGAGGCCTTTGCGTCTTGGAAAAAGATTGCGTTTGTATAAAGACAATAATTCTAGCGTAAGACGAGCCCAGCGAGAGTTAACGTGGCAATACTTACTTTCAGTAAGCGGTTACATCCATGAATAAATTTTTGATTCTGGCGCTTTCCTTATTCCTCACCAGCTGTGCTCATTCTGACTGGCGAACGGCTGATCGCAGCAGCGCCAATATTGCGCCACTTCCCTCCGAAACCAAAGAAGCGATCGTTCATGTTTATGTGGCCCGAACTTTTAACTGGCACAAATACTTAGCTGTCCATTCGTGGGTGGCCTATAAGGAAAAGGGTGCCAAAGCGTATGAAGTCTATCATGTCGTCGGCTGGCGAGCCCGTAATGGGGGCGAGGCCGTCTTAGGCGAAAAAGATATTCCCGACAGAAAATGGTATGGCAGTATTCCCGAACTGATCACAGACATTCGTGGTGAAAAAGCTGAAGCTGCAATCCCTAAAATTAAAGCTGCTATTCAGTCCTATAAGTATCCAAATTTTTACAGAATGTACCCAGGCCCCAACAGCAATTCGTTTGTTTCGCACATTATTCGCAATGTGGACGAACTTCAGCTGGAATTGCCACCCAATGCCGTGGGTAAAGACTGGATTGACGATGGCGATTTGTACGCGATGTCAGAATCCGGCACCGGCGTTCAAGTTTCAGTTTTTGGACTTCTCGGGGTTACACTGGGTCTTGCTGAGGGCATAGAACTCAATATATTGGGTCTTAGCTTTGGGGTGGACATCTTAAGACCAGCCATTAAGCTGCCTGCCGTGGGCCGACTGGGCTTTAAGGACGCGCCGGTGTTCAAAGACTGAAATTTAAAACCAAATAAAGGAAAATAATTATGATTAATATTTATGGCTCACCCAGATCTAGCTCAGGAAGATGTTTTTGGTGTTTAGAAGAAATTGGCGAAATATATGAAGCCAAGCCACTTAACTTTAAAGAGAAAGAGCACAAGTCCCCGGCTTATTTAAAAATTAACCCCAATGGTAAAGCCCCTACCCTCACCGATGACGACTTTGTGATTTGGGAATCCATTGCCATTAACTTTTATCTTGCTGAAAC
>JAJFJI010000240.1 GCA_021774205.1 Nitrosomonas sp. | reverse complement strand
AAATGGAAAAGAAAACAACCCTCACTACAACAAACGGTGCACCGGTTGCTGATAATCAAAATGTCATGACGGCAGGTGCCCGGGGGCCGATGCTCCTCCAGGATGTATGGTTTTTGGAGAAGCTGGCTCACTTTGATCGCGAAGTCATTCCTGAGCGTCGTATGCATGCTAAAGGCTCAGGCGCTTATGGCAGCTTTACTGTAACCCATGACATCAGCCAATATACTAAGGCTAAATTATTTTCTGAAATCGGCAAAAAAACTGAAATATTTTTGCGTTTTTCTACAGTAGCCGGTGAGCGCGGTGCAGCGGATGCAGAACGCGATATTCGTGGTTTTTCAGTCAAATTTTATACCGAGGAAGGCAACTGGGATCTTGTGGGTAACAATACCCCAGTCTTTTTCTTACGCGACCCACTCAAATTTCCAGATTTAAACCACGCAGTCAAACGTGATCCACGGACAAATCTTCGTAATGCGAATAGTAATTGGGATTTCTGGACCTTACTTCCCGAGGCACTTCATCAGATTACTATCGTCATGAGTGATCGAGGTAATCCACGCACATATCGCCACATGCACGGCTTTGGTAGCCATACTTTCAGCTTGATCAATGCTGACAATGAACGCTTTTGGGTGAAGTTTCATTTTAAATCAATGCAAGGTATTGAGAACCTGACAGACGAAGAGTCTGCAAAATTGATAGGAAATGACCGTGAAAGCGCGCAAAGGGATTTATATGAAAGTATTGAGAGAGGAGATTTTCCTCGCTGGGAATTAAAAGTACAAGTGATGCCAGAAAAAGAGGCAAACAATTATTCGATTAATCCTTTCGACCTGACCAAAATATGGCCGCACAGTGACTATCCTTTGATAGATGTCGGTGTATTGGAACTGAATCGTAATCCCGAGAATTATTTTGCAGAAGTCGAACAATCCGCTTTTAATCCAGCGAATATTGTGCCGGGCATTGGTTTTTCACCCGATAAAATGCTGCAAGGCCGTTTGTTTGCATATGGAGATGCGCAGCGTTATCGGTTGGGTGTAAACCATAGCCATATTCCAGTTAATGCACCGCGATGTCCATTACACGGCTACCATCGTGATGGCGCTATGCGTGTGGATGGTAACTATGGTAGCACCAAAGGTTATGAACCCAATAGCCATGGGGAGTGGCAAGAGCAACCCGACTGTAAAGAACCACCATTGGCTATTCAGGGTGCTGCAGATCATTGGAGTCATCGTGAAGATGATGATGACTACTACTCTCAGCCAGGTAACTTATTTCGTTTAATGACCCCGGAAAAACAGCAGTTATTATTCGAGAATACGGCTCGTTCAGTGGGTGGTGCGTCCATCGAAGTTCAGAAACGACATATCAATAACTGTCTGAAAGCTGATCCGGATTACGGTAAGGGCTTGGCGGCAGCGTTGGGTATTTCATTCGATGAGATAAATTAAGGTTCTCAGCTCAACTGCTTGCCCAGATTCTGCACCGACGTTCAAGTCGGCGCAGAATCCGAACTTAAAACCTAAAATCTCGGTTAAATGGCACGTTGCTTAACCTCATACAATACGCATCAAAGGCATAGTCATAGAGGGAATTCAATTCTATACTTTGCAAACGGCGTTTTATAAATTAGAATGATCGTTCTGTATTAATCGAGGTCTTTGAAATTATTTGTCTTATGCCCAGAACAAAAGAATACAATAAAGCGGCATTTTTAGCAGCCGCAACCGAGTTATTTTGGCAAAAAGGTTATGACGGAACCTCAATGAATGATTTGGTAAAACATTCGGGGCTGAATAGACACAGTATGTACAACGAGTTTGGAGACAAAGAGCGGTTGTTTCTATCTTGCATCGACTACTATGTCATTGAAGATAGCAAGGAAGTAATACGCATACTGAAGCAAGAACCTGTTGGTCTTAAGAATATAGAAGATTTCATTCATAACAGGGTGCAATATGCGTTGTCAAATGATTGTCAAGGTTGCCTTTTAGTTAATACAGTAACCGAAAAAGAAATTGTCAGCGATAAAATTAATAACAAGGTTTTTTCTATTCTCAAAAACCAAGAAAACCTCATTCATCTTTGCTTGAAAGCAGCGCAGGAGAAAGGAGAGATTTCAAAGAAAAACGATTGTAAGACTTTGGCAATTTACCTTTCTTGTTTTTTTAGAGGACTCATGAATATGGGTAAAGGTGCTCAGGATAAAACATCTTTTAATAAACTTGCTGAAATTGCAATATCAGCAATTAAAGGATAATTTTTTACCTATTTCGAAATGAATGTTCTGTAATAATTTGTTGATTAATAGCTATTATATACATATTTTAAAGAAGGATAGAAATGTCATCTTCTGACAAGAAAGAAAAGCAAGTCATTATGATTACTGGGTTTTTGGGGCTTATGGCTGCCATTCTTACGGGAACTGGAGAATTTTTTTTACATTACGACCCGTTGGCCCGCTTCTCCGAAACTGGTTATGAGTTCATGCTGGCCGCAAGTGATGAGCGCCAGACAATGGGCCATTTTTTTGGTGTACTGGGTGCACCGCTTTATGTTGTTGGGTGTTGGCATATTTATTTGATGCTAAAACCAGCCAACCAGAAACTTGCGTTTACTGCTTTTGCCTTCAGTGCGTATGGTTTTATGGTTGGCGCAGATTGGATTAGCTCCAGAGCCAGTATCGGCGCGCTGATACATTTTCAGCAA
>JAJFJI010000239.1 GCA_021774205.1 Nitrosomonas sp. | reverse complement strand
CGAAAAAGCCATTCACTACGAGAAAATTGCCGGTGGCGACTATTTTTATGCGCCCAGCTTTTCCTGCCGCACGCTGATTTATAAGGGCATGCTCACCCCACGGCAAGTGGTCACCTTTTATCCCGATCTGTCCGATGCTTTGCTGGAAACGGCACTGGCACTGGTACACTCGCGCTTCAGCACGAACACTTTCCCCAGCTGGGAGCGCGCTCATCCTTACCGTTATATGATTCACAATGGGGAATTTAATACTTTGCGGGGTAATGAGAACTGGATGCATGCGCGCCAGGCGATGCTGAATTCCGACCTGTTTGGCGACGACCTGCCCCGGCTGCTACCGATCATTCAGCAAGACGGCAGCGATTCGGCCAAGTTCGATAATTGCCTCGAATTTCTCACCCTGGGTGGCCGTTCCTTACCCCATGTCATGATGATGATGATCCCGGAGCCTTGGGAAAAACATCAAAGCATGAACGCTGAGAAACGCGCTTTTTACGAATATCACAGCAGCCTGATGGAACCCTGGGACGGGCCGGCATCAATCGCATTTACCGATGGGATCCGAGTTGGGGCCATGCTCGACCGTAACGGCCTGCGTCCATCGCGTTACTATGTCACCAAGGATGATTTGGTGATTATGGCTTCTGAAGTCGGCGTACTCGATATGCCACCGGAACGGGTGCTAGAAAAACGGCGGCTAAAACCTGGCCGCATGTTCTTAGTCGACACCGAGGAACAACGCATTATCAGCGACGAAGAATTGAAGCAGCAAATTACCACGGCGTTCCCCTATCGGCAATGGCTGGACGACAATTTGCTGCATTTTGACGATCTGCCCGATATCGCTGAAGAACAACCTTCACCGGACCATCACGCCACCTTGAAACGCCAACAAGCTTTTGGTTACTCATTTGAAGACTTGCGGCTTATCCTCGCTCCCATGGGGACAAACGGGGTTCCCCCGCTGGGTTCGATGGGCACAGACACGCCACTAGCCGTGCTGTCTGACCAACCCCAGTTGCTCTACAATTACTTCAAACAACTTTTTGCCCAGGTAACTAACCCGCCCATTGACCCCATCCGGGAAGAATTAATCACCGCCACCACACTGACGCTGGGCTCCGAGGGCGATCTGCTGCAACCAGGGCCGAAAAATTGCCACCAACTCAGGCTTCAAATCCCCATTCTGAAAAACATGGAAATGGAAAAACTGCGCCAACTCAACCAGCCCGGACTGACAACTGCGACGCTTCCGATGCTGTTCAAGGTGGCTGACGGTAAGGCGGCGCTGGCGCAGGCGCTGAACGAGTTATTCCAGGCTGCAGATCAGGCCATCGAGAACGGCGCTAATATTCTAATCCTGTCAGACAAAGGGTTTGATCGTGACTATGCACCTATCCCGGCTTTGCTGGCATCTGCGGGCCTGCACCATCATTTAATTCGCGCAGGATCGCGCACCCGCATCGGGTTAGTACTCGAATCCGGGGAACCACGTGAAGTACACCACCTTTGCCTATTGCTCGGTTATGGCGTACAGGCGATTAATCCCTATATGGCCTATGAAAGCTTGAACGACATGATCGGCGAAGGGTTATTGCCCGACGCAAACTATCCGGATGCAGTAATAAATTACAATAAAGCAGCGATCAAAGGAATCGTTAAAGTCATGTCGAAAATGGGTATTTCGACCATTCAGTCCTATTGCGGCGCACAAATCTTCGAAGCGGTGGGCCTTAATCAGGATTTGATTGACCGCTATTTCACCTGGACAACCTCACGCGTTGGCGGCATTGGCTTGGATGAAATCACACTGGAAGCAAAGCGGCGGCATGCACGCACTTTTCCGGCGTTACCAATTAACCAACCCACGTTGGACGTTTACGGCCAATATCAGTATCGCAAGGATGGCGAATTGCACTTATTTAACCCCAAAACCATTCACTTGCTGCAAAAAGCCTGCCGCAACGCCGACTATGCAACTTTTAAAGCTTACAGCGCACTTATCAATGACCAATCTCAGCGGTTAGCAACATTGCGCGGACTATTGCACCTGAAACACGCGGCTAACCCTATCCCCATCGAAGAAGTGGAACCGGTTGAAGCCATCGTCAAGCGATTTAAGAGTGGCGCGATGTCCTATGGCTCGATTAGTCAGGAGGCACACGAAGCGCTTGCCATCGCGATGAATCGCATCGGCGGCAAAAGCAATACCGGCGAAGGCGGCGAAGATCCGGCGCGCTATGTACTCGATCCAAACGGGGATTCGCGTAACAGCGCGATCAAGCAAGTAGCCTCGGCGCGTTTTGGAGTCACCAGTGTTTACCTGACTCAGGCAAAAGAACTGCAGATCAAGATGGCGCAGGGTGCCAAACCGGGTGAAGGCGGGGAATTACCCGGCCGCAAGGCATATCCATGGATTGCCAAAGTGCGTCACTCGACACCGGGCGTTGGGCTGATTTCACCACCCCCGCATCATGACATTTATTCGATTGAAGACCTGGCGCAACTCATCCATGATTTGAAAAACGCCAACCACCACGCTCGTATCAGCGTTAAGCTGGTGTCGGAAGTAGGTGTGGGAACCATCGCTGCCGGGGTCGCCAAAGGGCGTGCGGATGTGGTGCTGATCAGCGGCCACGATGGCGGTACCGGCGCTTCACCGCTGACCAGCATCAAGCATGCGGGTTTGCCATGGGAACTTGGCCTAGCGGAAACACATCAAACGTTGCTAATCAATAACCTGCGTAGCCGCATTGCGGTTGAAGCCGACGGTCAGTTGAAAACTGGGCGCGACGTGGTCATGGCCACGCTGCTGGGCGCGGAAGAATTCGGTTTTGCAACAACCGCGCTGGTCTCAATGGGCTGCATTATGATGCGGGTTTGTCATCTGGATACCTGCCCGGTTGGTGTGGCGACGCAAAACCCTGAATTGCGCAAAAAGTTTATGGGCGACCCCTCACACGTGGTCAATTTTATGCATTTTATTGCGCAGGAAATGCGTGAAATCATGGCGCAAATGGGTTTTCGAACCATCAATGAAATGATTGGCCGCACCGACCGCCTTGAAGTCCAGCAGGCAATCGAGCACTGGAAAGCCAAAGGACTGGATTACTCGCGTATTCTCTATCAACCAGAAGTTGGCGCTGACGTGGGGCGTTATTGCCAACAGCCACAGGATCACGGCCTGGAAAATTCGCTGGATCATCTGACACTGCTGGATTTGGCCGAACCAGCGCTGCAACGCCGTGAAAAAATAAAAGCCACCCTACCTATCCGAAATATCAACCGCGTGGTCGGAACCATGCTAGGCAGCGAGATAACACGGCGTTTTGGCCCAAATGGATTGGCGGAAGACACCATTCATTTCCACTTTCAAGGGACTGCCGGACAGAGTTTCGGTGCATTCATTCCGCCCGGTTTAACGCTGGAACTGGAAGGAGATGCCAACGATTATTTTGGCAAGGGATTATCGGGAGGCAAACTCATTCTCTACCCGCCACCCCAATCAACATTTGCTTCCGAACAAAATATTATCACCGGTAATGTCGCACTCTATGGCGCTACCGGCGGAGAAGCTTATATCCGGGGCATTGCCGGCGAACGGTTTGGGGTGCGTAACAGTGGTGCACGAATCGTAGTTGAAGGCGTGGGCGATCATGGCTGCGAATACATGACCAATGGCCGCGTGATGGTTCTCGGCGTAACCGGACGCAACTTTGCTGCCGGGATGTCGGGTGGTATTGCCTATGTGTTCGATGAACATGGCACTTTTTGCCATTCCTGCAATCTCGAGACGGTCACGCTCGAAGCACTGGAAAAGGAAGATATCGACGAGGCGAAACAGATGCTCGAACGGTATGCCAGCGCTACCAAAAGTGAACGGGCGTGGAAGCTACTGGCATTATGGGATAAGGTCGCACATCAATTCATCAAAGTGATGCCAAAGGACTACCGGCGCATGTTGGATGCCATCCAGCGTGCGCAACAAAATGGCTTAGCGGGTGAAGACGCCATTATGGCCGCCTTCGAGGAAAACAAAAACGACATGGCGCGTATCAGCGGCAATTAACGTCAATTTATCATAAAGATAGTGTTTTTTGCAGCATAAGGAGACATCGACATATGGGCAAGCCAACCGGATTTATTGAATTTCAACGTGAATTGCCTGGGGATCGATCGCCACTGGCGCGCGTACATGACTGGCAGGAATTTCATGAGCACCTTCCAAACTATCAACTTGAAGAACAAGCCAGCCGCTGCATGGATTGCGGCGTACCTTTCTGTCACACGGGAACCCTGATTGGCGGCATGGCGTCAGGGTGTCCCGTTAATAACCTGATTCCAGAATGGAATGACCTGGTCTATCGTGGTTTATGGAAAGAGGCTCTGGAACGTCTACATAAGACGAATAATTTTCCAGACTTTACCGGGCGTGTTTGCCCTGCCCCCTGTGAAGGTTCTTGTGTGTTGGGCATCACCGATCCACCGGTTACTATCAAAAACATCGAGTGCTCGATTGTCGATAAAGGATTTGAAGCGGGCTGGATCGTAGCGAAACCACCGCTCAAGCGCACTGAAAAAAAAGTAGCTGTGGTTGGCTCAGGCCCCGCCGGGCTTTCATGCGCCGCTCAACTGAACCATGCCGGTCATCGGGTCACGGTATACGAGCGCGCCGACCGCATTGGCGGCCTGTTAATGTACGGCATTCCTAACATGAAACTCGACAAATCCATTGTGCAACGGCGCGTCGATTTGCTGACCCAAGAAGGCGTGACTTTCATCACCAACACTGCTATAGGCAAAGACCTCTCTGCAAATAAACTACGTGATGATTATGATGCGATGGTACTTTGTTGTGGCGCAACCAAGCCTCGTGATTTATCCATTGACGGCCGTAATCTGCGTGGTATCCACTTCGCCATTGAATTTCTTCACGGCAACACCAAACATCTGTTGGATCATGAGTTTAAGGGCAGTCCACCGATCTCGGCCAATGGCAAGCATGTTATCGTAATTGGCGGCGGCGACACCGGCACCGATTGCGTAGGCACCTCAATGCGGCATCAATGTAAAAGCATCACCCAGTTTGAAATCATGCCCCAGCCACCTGATGAACGCCAGCCTGACAATCCTTGGCCAGAATGGCCAAAAGTCTACCGGCTTGATTATGGTCAGGAAGAAGCCGCCGCGCGTTTTGGCACTGACCCGCGCTCATATTTGATCATGACCGAAAAATTCATTGGCGACGATAACGGCCATGTAAAAACGCTCCACACAACCAATGTCGAATGGGCCAAGGACAACAATGGCCGCTTCTTTCCCAAAAAAATACCCGGTAGCGAAAAAACCTGGCCCGCTGATCTGGTATTGCTGGCGATGGGATTCCTTGGCCCGGAAGATACGATTCTCGATGAACTCGCCATCGAGCGCGATGCACGTTCGAACGCAAAAGCCGAGGAAGGCTTATACGCAACCAATGCTGAGGGTGTTTTTGCGGCTGGTGACATGCGACGCGGCCAAAGTCTGGTTGTTTGGGCCATCAACGAAGGACGCGCCGCGGCGCGCGAATGCGACCGTTACCTAATGGGAACAACCTTGCTGCCCTGAGAGAATGCACTTAAAGTTCAAAAAGATCGTCACTTGGTCGGCACAAATCACGGCTATCAACAAGGCAAATGAATCTTCCCTGTCCGCTTGACAATGTCCGCATTGTCCTCAGTCACACTAGCCATCCAGGCAATATTGGTGCGGCTGTACGGGCGATGAAAACCATGGGTTTAAGTTCGCTCTATCTTATTAATCCCAAGTTATTTCCTGACAAAGAAGCGGAAATACGTGCAGTAAGTGCAAGGGATATATTAAATAATGCCAGGGTCTGCTCAGATATAAACGAAGCGTTAGATGGCACAATAATAGCAGCCGCGATTACTGCCCGTCCGCGCGGCCTTAGCCACGATGTGTTCGATTCTCGTCAAGGCGCACAAGAATTAATTGGCTATGCACGTGAAAATCCTATCGCGCTGGTTTTTGGCGCAGAATCATCAGGTCTCACAACCGCGGAAGTACGCAAATGCCAAATAACCGTACATATCCCCGCTAATCCTGATTACTCTTCTCTCAACCTTGCCAGCGCAGTACAGGTAATGAGCTACGAATTGCGCATGGCGCTACCGGAAATTGAACAGTACTCGCAACAATCCAGCAACCTTGCCAGCTTTAACGACGTTGAACTATTTTTCCACCATCTGGAACAAGTCTTGATAGCCAGTAAATTTCTTAACCCGCAAAAACCTAAACGATTAATGCAGCGTGTCAGGCGCCTGTTTTCACGCGCGCGTCTTGAAAAGGAAGAAGTTAAATTCTTACGCGGCTTTTTAAGTGCACTGGATAAAATGAAATAAATTGGCTTGTTCCAATTATTCGTATCCGGCCCCTTTGATTAAGGTGCCGACCCCTTGGTCCGTTAAAATCTCCAGCAATAATGCGTGTTCTACCTGGCCATCGATAATGTGGCAAGATTTTACGCCGTTTTTTACTGCATCCAGCGCTGCGCCAATCTTTGGCAGCATGCCACCTGAAATCGTTCCATCAGCAAATAGTTCATCGACTTTTTCTGCTATTAGCCCTGTCAGCAAACTCCCAGCCTTATCCAGCACACCAGGCGTATTGGTCAACAGAATCAGCTTTTCCGCTTGCAAAATTTCCGCTAGCTTACCTGCCACCAGATCTGCATTAATGTTATAGGACTCTCCTTTTTCGCCCACGCCAATAGGTGCAATGACAGGTATAAAATCTTGGGTATCAAGTAACGCAATCAGCGAAGGATCAATATGCTCAATCTCACCCACCTGGCCAATATTCAACCACTCACCAACATTTTCATTATCTTTCATTAACAATTTCTTGGCACGAATAAAAGCGCCGTCCTTACCGGTCAAACCAACTGCATGACCACCCTGGCGATTTATCAGGTTAACAATATCTTTGTTAATTAACCCGCCCAACACCATTTCCACGACATCCATTGTCTCGGCATCGGTAACACGCATACCCTGAATGAATTCACCCTGCTTACCAACTCTTTTCAGCATTTCATCAATCTGGGGTCCTCCCCCATGAATGATAACGGGGTTCATTCCAACCAGTTTCAGTAATACGACATCGCGAGCGAAACCCTGCTTGAGATTTTCCTCAACCATGGCATTGCCACCATATTTAATAACGATGGTTTTGCCATGAAAACGCCGAATATAAGGCAATGCCTCTGCTAAAATTTTTGCTTTATCTTTTGCGGTTGCTAATGTCAGCATATTGGGTTATTGGTAGAAATCAACTGTAAAGTATAACAAAAAAATTATGTAACTATTTGGCAAGCTATACAGCGATCTGCATAAATTTTTTATCTCGCAATAGTTCGCGCAAATTAAGTTCGCGCCAAAGCTGGCCCTCTTTATCCTTGTAATAACCGGCGACGCACAATAGCGCCTCCTTATCCGCTTCTTCAACGGGTTCAAAGTCAGCTAAACTTCTGATGCCCAACATTTTGCTAACCAACAAGCCACTGTTTACGCCAAATTGTGGCGAAGCAAGTAATATGCGGGCTTTTAAACTACGTGGCGTTGCGTCGCCAGTAAAAAAAGCGGCCAAATCGGTAATACCATAAAGATCTCCGCGCACATTGGCTGCTCCCAAAAACCATGGCTGCGTCAATGCAACTGGTGTAAGCTTAGATAATGGTAAAACCTCACCTACATCGTTCATCTGCACTAGCCAACGATCATTCCCAACAGACACTCCTAGCACAGTGACCGAAGGACTGGCAGTTGCGTTCTTCAATCGCTCTGAAAGTTCTAACTGATAGGCTTTCATACTATTATGCCCGGCCATCATTTACCTCGGATTAATTCAATTTCGAAATTTTTCGCAACAGCTCCTCTGCTACAATAGGCTTAGTAATATAATCCCTGGCACCTTGACGTAGTCCCCAAATTTTATCCGTTGGCTGTCCTTTCGTAGTACACAGAATAACTGGAATATTCTTGGTGGCCTTATCCCTTGCCAACATACGAGTGGCTTGAAATCCATTTAGGCCGGGCATCACGACATCCATTAGAACTAAATCCGGACGAGTTTCCCTAACCATTACCACCCCATCTTCTCCACACTCAACGACGCCCACCTGATACCCGCCTTTGGTAAGGATATTTAATAATATATGCCGATCCGTTGGAGAATCATCCACTATCAGAATTTTTCTAATTGTCACGGCTTTTTATTCACCAATCATATAAGCTCACTATACGTCTCATTCGCCTTATCAGAAACAAAGGACAATACACGTTAAACGCCTTCAACTGCGGATATTTGGATTATCGCAAAAAACCTGCGCTATAAATCAGCCAATTATCGATGTTTTATTATCCAATCTTCGTTAACACTTTATTTTACTGTATCATCTGATACAAATTTATTGAACCTCTGGATATGAA
>JAJFJI010000238.1 GCA_021774205.1 Nitrosomonas sp. | reverse complement strand
TAAATAACACCACGCTGATCATTAGCGACATCATCAAATTCCAGCAATTGCTTACGCAAGTCAAAATTTCGAGCTTCCACTTTGCGTTGCGCATTTTCAATCGCACGGGTAACCCATGGATGCTCAATCGCCTCTCCCTCTGGCATTTTGAGACGCGTCATTATGCTGGCGACACGATCAGAAGCAAAAATACGCAACAGTGAATCTTCAAGAGAAAGAAAAAAGCGGCTGGAACCTGGATCCCCTTGTCGACCAGAACGACCACGCAACTGGTTATCAACCCTTCGTGATTCGTGTCTCTCCGTCCCAACAATATGCAAACCCCCTTTTTCCAGCACTTTATCATGCAGAATTTGCCATTGCTTATTTACTACTTCAATGCCTGCCTTTTTTTCGTCCTCGCTCAACTTCTCGTCTTCACGAATACCATTAATCTCAGGTTCCGGGTTGCCACCGAGCACGATATCCGTACCCCGCCCCGCCATATTGGTCGCAATGGTAATCATTTTGGGCCGGCCGGCCTGAACAATAATATCTGCCTCATGTGCGTGTTGTTTGGCATTGAGCACTTGATGAGGCAGTTTTTTCTTAGTTAACAAGCTTGACAGCAATTCATTATTCTCAATCGACGTGGTGCCAACCAAAACAGGCTGCTCATGCTCATAACAGTCCTTAACTTCATCGGCAATCGCGTGATACTTTTCCTCCATAGTACGAAACACTAGATCCATACGATCATCCCGAATCATTGGATGATGCGTGGGAATAACAACCGTTTCCAGGCTATAAATTTGCTGAAATTCAGCCGCTTCAGTATCAGCTGTTCCTGTCATACCCGCCAGTTTCTGATACATTCGAAAATAATTCTGAAAAGTAATCGACGCAAGCGTCTGATTTTCTTTCTGAATGGCCACACCTTCCTTTGCTTCGACTGCCTGATGTAAACCATCCGACCAACGCCTACCGGACATCAGTCGTCCAGTAAACTCATCCACAATAACCACTTCGTTATCCTGTACTACATAATGCTGATCTTTGAGATACAGGTGATGCGCACGTAAGCCCGCACCGATGTGATGGATCAAATTAATATTGGCAGGATCATAAAGGGAAGCGTCTTTCGTTAGCATTCCAGCGTCTACCAGCAGCTTCTCAGCATGCTCAAAACCTGCCTCACTGATTAATACCTGGTGGTTTTTTTCATCGACACTGAAATCACCTGGGCTATCCTCTGTTTCCTGACGACTAAGATTTGGCACAAGCGCATTAATACGGACATAGACATCCGTATCACCTTCCGCTTGGCCAGAAATTATCAATGGAGTACGCGCTTCATCAATCAGTATTGAGTCTACTTCATCAACAATCCCAAAGTTAATTTCACGCTGCACGCGTTCAGCTGGATGCCCCACCATATTGTCTCGCAGGTAATCAAAACCGTATTCATTATTGGTGCCATAAGTGATATCAGCAGCATAGGCCGCCTGCTTATCACTATGCGCCATCTGCGAATAGACCACACCAACACTGACGCCAAGAAATTGATAGATCTTACCCATCCAATCAGCATCACGTTTGGCCAGATAATCGTTTACCGTAACCAAATGAACACCCTTGCCTGTCAATGCATTCAGGTAAGTAGGTAAAGTTGCCATCAGGGTTTTACCCTCACCCGTGCGCATCTCAGCAATTTTGCCCTCATGCAACACCATACCGCCAATAAGCTGTACATCGAAATGGCGCATTTCCAGCACCCGTTTACTGGCTTCACGCACAACTGCAAAAGCTTCCGGCAACAGTTTATCTAACGTTTCTCCATTAGTGATGCGCTGCTTGAATTCATCAGTTTTGGCACGTAGCTCAGTATCGGACAATGCTTCAAATGCAGACTCCAATCCGTTAATAGTGCCCACAACCTGGGAATATTGTTTAATCATCCGGTCATTGCGGCTACCAAAGACTTTCTTGAGTAGATTATTGAACATAACGTCTTGAAGAAAATAATTTTAACAACTAGAAAAAAATAAAGGGCGAGGTTTTCAACCTCACCCCACAAGTACTATTGACCTAAACCCTAACCTGGTTTCTTCAAGAAAAGGGATGGATTCTTGGATATACCTTTATGTCTGATTTCAAAATGCAGGTGCGGGCCAGTAGAACGACCTGTACTTCCCACTTCGGCAATTTTCTGTCCACTTGTTACAACTTCGCCAATTTCAACCAGACGTTTAGATGCATGCGCATAGCGACTAACAAGATCACCGCCATGGTCAATTTCAATCATGTTACCATAATTAGGATGGCGGTCGGAGTAGACTACGATACCACCGGCAGCAGCATTGATTGACGTCCCTGTTTTAGCAGCAAAATCCACACCTTCATGAAAGGCACGCCTGCCTGTAAACGGATCTATTCGGTAACCATAGCCAGAAGAATACCAATCCGTATCAACTGGCATAGCAGATGGCAAAACTTTTTTTGCAAGTCTGTCTTGACGCAGCAGTGTATCTAATACACTTAATTTGTCCGCTCGATCATCAAGTGCGTGAGACAATTCGTGAAGCATTTGGTTAAACTCTTCAAATGAATGGTTTTGCGCTGGCAAAGTAGAAAGTGCACCGCCCTGTCCCGGCGGCTGATTGAACATAAACTCTTGCGGTTGAATACCGGTCGATTCTGTCAACCTTTCACCCAGCGCATCTAATCGTAACAACTGCGCTTGCATTTGTCCCAATTTAGCTGCCATGATATTCAGGTTATCAGACAAATGTGATTGAGCCTCAAGATGCCTCTCCTCCTGCGGATTGACCACCAAAGCACGGAAGAAAGAATGCTCAATCTTATCCGCATAGCGAAATGACAAGTAGTTCATCGTTAGCGCCGCCATTAAGGTGATTATAAGAAAAGCACTTGCAATTAATACCAGATGCACGGGTTTCAAAGTCAATTTTCTTGTTCGCGCTGACTGACTGGTTATTAAAATAATATTCATTTTCTTTGCCTAGAAATTTTAAAGCAACGATTCATTTCACTAATGTTTTAAACTTCAGTATAGTTAATAACACTATAATTCTATTCTCTTACACCAACTACAACATATTCCCTATACGAGATAGATGTAAACGGCAATAACCTGCCTATCGATAGGAATAAGTATTTTTTAACTATGGCCACACGTAAAATAAATGCATATTTCCGCATCCTTGAAAAGGAGGCCGAACACCAGGATTTATTCTTAAAAATTGACAAGCTCAACAAAATTCAACAATCACTGCTCGCAATTATCCCATCTCATTTAGTGGGACACTGCGCAATAGGTCTGCCAAACAATGGGAAGTTAACCATATTTGCACCAAATGGATCCATCGCAACAAAACTGAAGCAAATTTCCCCCACACTATTACAAAAAACGCAAAATCTCGGATGGGAGGTTACTTCAATTCAAATTGCTACGCAAGCACAATACCAAACCAATAATATAGATCATGTCAATCAAAAAAAACGACATTTGGGAAAAAGTGGCGTAGCTAGTCTAACTCAACTTGCCGCGACCTTGCCAGCATCAGCATTAAAAACTGCTATTGAATCACTGTTAAAAAACAGATAGTCGCGCCTGAGAAAGTGATAGTCGCCCCTGAGAAAGTTCTGGCAGGCGTCTTTTCAGGAACGAAAAATGAGAATAACCATCTATAAATTGATTGAAATTTCAGAATATGGATATATTCATCTCATATATAATTACATCTACGAAATATAAATTATTAGTGCCCGCCAACTACTTTTTGGCCACAACAATTTCTTAGGCCATCCTTTTTCCCGATGAATGAAAAGCCAACCCAGCTTCAACAACTTTATTTCTCGTATCCGTTTATTTTACCTCGGATTTTCCTTCGGTTTTCAATTATCACCGGCAGTAGCCCTTGCAGGAATTCTCATACAACAATATGGCACTGCAGCCCCATCACGCAACCTAATGTAAAACCAGCAACAAAAACCATTTCATGAATGTTTTTTACGAGGAATCAGGTGTTTTCAAGGTAGGTACTATACTTGCCGACAACACAACATCCCTGCAAGTTGAAGCTTCACACGGCAAACGCAC
Organism: Nitrosomonas sp.; assembly: GCA_021774205.1. Taxonomy (GTDB): domain Bacteria; phylum Pseudomonadota; class Gammaproteobacteria; order Burkholderiales; family Nitrosomonadaceae; genus Nitrosomonas. Next base: position 8,402 of record JAJFJI010000238.1, on the reverse strand, counting down.
AAAAATTAAGGCTGCAGCCGTACTATTGCGCTTTGAAACCCCACTTTTGTCCGAATTTATGAGTCAGGCACAAAAAATTACGGATGAATTAGATACAGATTTTCTTTGGGAATGTTGTGCAAGTAATGACGAATTTGCCAGCAACTCCTTGGCAGCAGAATATTTTGGCCATGCGCCCTCTCCGGTAGAAGCTGCCGCGGTTTTGATTATGCTACATCGCTCACCCATGTACTTTTATAAAAAAGGACGAGGACGCTACAAAGCTGCTCCCCCGGAGGCACTCAAAGCAGCATTGGCCAGCCAAGAAAAGAAACAGCGACAAGCAGAACTGCAGGCGCGCTATGTCGCACTGTTACGTACTTTCGTCTTACCAGAAGAATTCAAACCACAATTATCCAGTCTGCTCTATCAGCCTGATAAGAATACGATTGAATGGAAAGCGCTAGATGCGGCAAGCGCTGCCAACAATGTAAGTATTCCTAAATTGCTGGAAAAATGCGGCGCAATACCATCCTCGCATGATTATCATGTCAATCAATTTTTACAGGAATACTTTCCTGAAGGCACTGGCTTTGGCTCGCTTGATTCGGAAATCGAACTGAACGATCCGTTGGACTTACCGGTAGCAAATATCGCCGCATTCAGCATCGATGATGCAACGACAACAGAAATTGATGATGCTTTTTCAGTAACTCCGCTAAAACTGGGCAGTTTTAGAGTTGGCATCCATATTGCTGCGCCTGCGCTTGGAATCACCCCACAATCAGCACTAGATCAAGCAGCGGTACAGCGTTTATCGACCGTTTACATACCCGGCAAAAAAATTACCATGCTGCCGGAAGCAGCCGTCAATCACTATACGCTTGGAGAAGAACGGCTATGTCCCGCACTCTCGTTATATCTTGATGTGGCCGATGATTTTACCGTGACAGCCACCAAGAGCTGTATCGAAAGAATAAATGTGGTCAGCAATCTTCGACATGAAACACTGGAACAAGATTTTAATGAAACAACCCTAAGGAATAATAATTTCAACCATCCTTTTAGTGAAGAATTGAAATTATTATGGGGCTTTTCTTGTAAATTGGAAGAACTTCGTGGCAAAACGAATGATATCAACAATGAAAAAATTGATTACAGTTTCGAAATTAACAATGATCGTGTAACAATTTTTGAGCGCCGACGTGGATCGCCGATAGACAAGGTGGTATCGGAACTTATGATTTACGTTAACACGGAATGGGGAAAACAACTAGCCGACGCAGGAATTGCGGGCATCTATCGAAGCCAGGGAAATGGAAAAGTAAAAATGAGCACCTCTCCTGCACCGCATCAAGGTTTAGGCGTTTCACAGTATGCCTGGAGCAGCTCACCTATGCGCCGATATGTCGATTTAATTAACCAACAACAATTGATTGCTTTGCTGAGTAACGAAACACCCCCCTATACCAAACAAAGCGATGATCTTTTGATTGCGGTGCGTAATTTTGAAATGATCTACAGTGTTTATGGCGAATTTCAGCGTGCCATGGAGCGTTACTGGTGTTTACGATGGTTACTACAGGAAAATATTCATACAACAAGTGCGCAAGTAATCAAGGAAAATCTGGTGATATTAGATCGCTTACCATTAATCGTCCGCGTTCCATCATTACCTCAAGCGTTGCCGGGAACTTACGTAGAACTTGAAATATCTGAGATTGATTTACTAGAACGAAGCTTAAACGCAAAATTTCTACATAGACAGGAAGCCTAGTACGCCGTCAACTTGATATTTATGGATTGAGTTAGTTTTGTTAACAAGGCGGATCTCGTCGGCAATGGTTATTTCCATTGCTAAGAGACCTAACGCTGCCAGTGGCGCTGAAAAGCTAACCCACAGAGCGATCACAAGATGCTCCATCACTACGCTGCAACACTTGCCAATAGAATGACCATTGTCTGCATGCCGCGCCTTGCGTCGAAACATCTAGTGAACGATGTATCCGCAAATATCAAGTTGACGAAGTACTTGCATGGTCGGGATGACAAGTGGGTGGTTGTTGCCTACAATGTAGGTAATAAAAGGATCGTAATTATTCAGATTGCTTCAGTTCGGCTTCGCAACAAAAAAAAGATGCACAGTTTACAAGGACAAATGAGCATGCTTGACGCGGTTACCGGCCAAGCAACAACACATTGAACCGAACTGTTACCAAAATCTAGATTTAATTTTGAAGGCTTTTATCCTTTGGCTGCCACGCTAAACACACAAAGACCCGAACTTCCCGTATCGCGCAGCTATGTGCTGAAACAACCGCGGCGCTTGCATGTAGCCATACTTGTTTCACTAGTACTTCATGCAACCATACTACTCGGCGTGACTTTTAAAATGCCAATACCTAACGCCGATAGAATAGCGACGTCAATAGAAGTCGTGCTGGTAAATAACAAAACCCAAGCACAACCAACCGAGACCGAAACACTTGCCCAGGCTAATTTGGAAGGCGGGGGCAACACCGACGCGGACCGCCGCGCAAAAACGCCTTTTCCCGTTTTACCTAAAAGCAAACCATCGATCGATGACATGGCTGCACAACAAAAAGTCAAACAGCTGGAGCAAGAAACAAAAAAACTAATGACTGCAATGGAAAGCACCCAATTCATCGAACAACCAGATGTAAATACGAACCAACCTGAAGAAAATAAAATACCATCTGATACGTCTGATTTAGTTCAGCGCAGTCTTGATATCGCTCGCCTGAAAGCGCAAATCGCAAAAGATCATGACACATACCAAAAACGCCCCAAACGAAAATTTATTGGCGCTCGTACCAAAGAATACCGATTTGCTCGTTATGTTGAAGACTGGCGCCTCAAAGTAGAACGAATAGGAAACCTAAACTATCCTGAGGAAGCCCGAAAAGGCAAGCTTTATGGCAGTTTACAGCTAACAGTCGGCATCAGGGCTGATGGCAGCTTGGAATCAATTGGCATCAACCGCTCATCAGGAGAAGAAATTCTGGATGAAGCGGCAATACGTATCGTTAGACTATCTGGCCAGAATGGTTTTGCGCCTTTTCCACCCGAAATTAGTCATGACACGGATATTTTGCATATTACCCGTACCTGGGTATTTGCCCGTTCAGACAAGCTAATCAGCCAATAAACCCATGCCCGATTTATACACTGTTATTGGCAATCCCATTGCGCACAGCAAGTCACCATTTATTCACGCTGAATTTTCTCGCCAGACTGGTCAGGAGATGCGCTATGAAGCGCTACTTGCCCCATTAGACGGTTTTGTAAAAGCAGTGAGTGCATTTCGCCAACAAGGCGGCAAAGGGATGAATGTGACCGTCCCATTCAAATTGGAAGCATACAAACTTGTAACGCAACTTACTGAACGCGCCAGCATGGCTCAAGCAGTTAACACACTCAAATTCAATGAGGGTCGTATTCTCGGTGACAACACCGATGGCGCAGGTCTTGAACGTGATATTACAAAAAATCTAGGCATCTCTATTGAGAACAAACGGATTCTGTTAATGGGTGCAGGCGGCGCTGCCCGTGGTGTCGTCCTGCCACTGCTTGAATCCAAACCAAGTATATTGGTTATTGCCAACCGGACAAAGAATAAAGCGCATGTATTGCACCAACAATTTGCTGCTTATGGAAATCTCGAGTCCGGCGATTTCGCTGATTTATCAGGAAAAAATTTTGATATCATCATTAATGCAACATCCGCCAGCTTGCAAGATACACTGCCGCCACTACCACCCGGTATTTTCTGCAACAAATCGTTAGCCTATGACATGATGTACCGCAAAAAACTTACTCCTTTCTTGGAATTCGCACAACAACAAGGCGTAAAATATTTGGCGGATGGTATCGGTATGCTGGTTGAACAAGCGGCAGAATCTTTCTTTTTATGGCGCGGAGTAAGGCCGGAAACAAAACGCGTAATCGATATGTTGAAACAGAGAACATAAATCCGCATCACAAAAATCCTGCTAAAATACAAAATGGCAAGCAGATACAATCACATAACCTAAATCATGCCATGGGAAAAATACTCAAACGCTGGTCTTGGCGACTCTTGTTTATCTTTGTTTACCTGTTGTTTCTATACCAGTTGTGGATTTTTTGCCATGTACTTTATTGGAACAATCAAAATCCCACCACCAGCGCATTCATGCAAAATCAGCTTAACATTTTGCAAGAAAACAATCCTGAGGCGACTTTACATCACAAATGGGTGCCTTATCAACAAATCTCCTTCGATATGAAGCGTGCAATCATAGCTACAGAAGATAGCAAATTTATACAACACAACGGTTTTGATTTTGATTCTATCCATCGTGCTTCGAAAAAAATTTTAAAAGAAAAAAAGCTAGTTGCTGGCGGCTCCACCATCAGTCAGCAACTGGCGAAAAACTTGTTTTTATCCAGCAAGAAAACATTTTGGCGTAAATCACAGGAAGCCATCATTACACTGATGCTGGAAAACGTCATGTCCAAGCGCCGAATTCTGGAGATTTATTTAAATATTATCGAATGGGGAAATGGTGTATTTGGCATAGAAGCTGCCGCTCGTCATTATTACGGCATCCCTGCCGCATCACTTTCAGCAAAGCAAGCATCTTATCTCGCCTCGATGGTGACTAACCCACGTCATTATGACTACAACCGCGAGTCACAACATTTGTTAAAGAAAAGCGAAATCATTCTCAATCGCATACATTCCGCAAAAATTCCGTGATATAAACATTATTCTCTGCTATCCAGCAAAAGATATATCAAATATAACTATAATTTCGAGAACCCTGGTTTCTTCCAAAAAACAAAGTCTACTATGACTAAAATAGACAATCACAATAATAATGAAGATCTACAGACACAGCTACAACGGGTTATCTATTTGCTGCGAAAATACAAACTCGTTGAGGGTTTTGTTAACCTGCAGGAAACACCCAATCAAGAAATTGCTGAATCATCGATACAAAAACAAAATCTGGCGGAACTAAAGCACTTACTTGACACACTCCATCCTGCGGATATCGCCTATATCCTGGAAGCTTTGCCAATAGAAGAACGCCTCATCATCTGGAACTTGGTTAAAACGGAATATGATGGCGATGTCCTGCTCGAGACTTCCGATGCAGTCCGTGAATCGCTGATCACTGACATGAATAGCGAAGAGTTGGTCGCTGCTGCAGAACAACTCGATGCAGACGAGATTGCTGATCTTGCACCAGACTTACCCCGTGCGGTTATCGATGATGTGTTTCGGTCATTACCCATAGCTGAACGTGAACAGCTACGTGCGGCAATGTCTTATATGGAAGACGCTGTTGGCGCATTAATGGATTTTGACGTGATCACGATACGTGAAAATGTCAAGCTGGAAGTTGTCTTGCGTTATCTGCGCCGCTTAGATGAACTACCCGACCATACCGACCAATTATTTGTCGTCGACAGAAATGAGCATCTTAAAGGTGTATTACTGGTCAGCCGGTTGTTAGTCAGCGATCCTGACCTTGAAGTTACTCAAGTCATGACAAAAGAAATGGTCAAACTTCATCCCGATGATAATGCTGAACAAGCCGCTCACGCATTTGAACGTTACGATCTTGTTTCTGCCTCTGTCGTTGATTCGGATGGCAAATTGCTAGGACGTGTTACTGTCAATACCGTGATTGACTTTATTCGCGAAAAAGCAGAAAACGAGGCACTAAATTTAGCCGGCCTAAGTGAAGAAGAAGATCTGTTTGCCCCTGTGTTAAAAAGTGTTAAAAATCGCTGGGTCTGGTTAGCTGTTAATCTGGTGACAGCTTTTATCGCCTCACGCGTTATTGGCATCTTTGAAGACTCAATTGAGAAACTGGTCGCACTAGCCGCACTCATGCCGATAATAGCCGGAATAGGTGGAAATTCTGGCAATCAAACCATAACCATGATCGTGCGAGCACTTGCATTGGGACAGGTCAGTACAAACAGTGCATGGAAATTAATTGCCAAAGAAATGGGTGTCAGCGCTGTGAATGGTTTAATTTGGGGCATTGTCGTGGGGATATTTACCTATGCGATCTATCAGAATGCCTCACTTGGTTTGGTTATGACAATGGCCATGATACTGAATCTTTTGCTGGCTGCCTTGCTGGGTGTTCTTATCCCACTAACACTACGCAAATTTGGCCGCGATCCAGCCCTGGGTTCAAGCGTCATGATTACAGCCGTGACCGATAGTGGCGGATTCTTTATTTTTCTTGGGCTTGCCACAATAATTCTATTGTAGTATGGATTGCCAGTATTTCAATTTAAACATACAATAGTATGCAGCAAAGTTCAATGTTCTCTGTCAATCAAAAAGCCTATGTCGAGGTTCTGCAGCGTCAAATTCATTACATTGACTTCGTTTTTATAAAAACAGCGCTTTTCCACTTGTAAAATCTAGCGCTATTTATTATATATCGGAGAATTACCACTGATGGCTGTTTTCATATAAAACTGTTCATTCTTATTGCGCCTAACAACGGATACTAATTTTAGAATTAGCGTGAATTTGTCGTCGTTTTTGGACAGACACTAATTTAACGTTTTCAATAAAATATAGTAAGCCACCTTCCGTTAGTTTAACCTTATTAAGGTTCGGCGAGCTTTTGTTTGGACACGCTTATTATTGCAACCTAATGTTTTATTGATTCAATAAAATATTCAGTATAATTTCACCGCAATTAAAATATTTTCTCAACCTTTTTTTAGAGCCAATATTGATATGAACAACCGGACGCCAAAAGTGAGTATCGGTATGCCGATCTACAACGGAGAGCATTTTTTGCCTCAAACACTGGATTCGTTGCTGACTCAGACCTATAAGGATTTCGAGCTAATTATTTCCGATAACGCATCAAGCGATAGGACACAGGAAATCTGCCAACAGTACGCTGCACAGGATTCACGTGTACGCTATTTGCGCCAATCGGCCAACTTGGGAGCCTCGCAGAACTTCAACTACGTGTTCGAACAGGCTTCGGGAGAGTACTTCAAGTGGGCCGCGCATGACGACTTATGCGCACCGGAGTATCTCGCCCGCTGCTTTGAAGTGCTCGATCGAGATCCGCAAGTAATATTATGCTATACGCAAGCACAAGCGATCGACGAAGATGGACAAGTTGTACGGCAGTACGTAGCCAAGCCTAATCTCGAGTCATCTCAGGCTTATACTCGTTACGTTGAAAGCTTAACAGACGATAGGGACATTACGGTTGTGCCAATAATCATCTTCGGCCTGATCCGCAGGGATGTGTTAGCCAAGACGCCACTGATCGGCAACTATGCCTCGTCGGACGGTGTACTTCTCGGTGAGCTGGCATTGCACGGCCGGTTTCACGAGGTTCCTGAATGTTTGTTTTCCTACCGCCATCATGCCGAGCAGTCCTGGGTTACTAATCCCGATCGCCGCTCACTAGAAAGCTGGTACGACCCCAAGCGGGCTCAAAAAATCACCTTTCCGAAGTGGCGGTTACTCAAGGAACACTTACGTTCCATTCGACAAGGGCCTGTGAACTGGGATCAGCGTTTTCGATGTTACGTCTTCATGATTCAGTGGATGAAGGTGGGCTGGCGCGAACTGGCGAAGAACCTGGTACTCCGTGGTTGATTATCAATAGCTTAATGGGATCGGCTTTAGCGCACAATATTCCCTTCCTAAGCTAATTATTTTTCACCCGCGTCGCATATATTGCTCAAAAAGATGCGATATGGTATTTTGAGTTCTTGAGCTTCCTCATTGCTGGGCTCATCCTGCAATGACTTGAATATCCGGCTCTACTGATTTCAACATTTGCTCAATTCCCGTGAGTGTGCCAGTAATAGCACTGGGGCAAGTACCACACGCACCCTGGTAATGTATGCACAAAATATTACCTTCTAAACTCAATACATAAAGATCTCCGCCATCATTCTGCAAATAGGGGCGCACTTCTTCGTCAAGTAGTATGTTGATCTTTTCGAGACGTTGCTGGTCTTCCGGACTTAAATTTGTTAAGGCTTGGTTCGCTGTCGCAACTTTAGTGGCTGACTGTTCGTTTGCTGCCGGGGCTGCACGGATTGGGTCGGCAACCTCGCGGGCCAAATCCTGCCAATTAGCTTCACCATCCTGAGTAACAGTAATCCAATTATCAACATAAAACACATTCGTGACATGATCAATCTCAAATAACTCTGATGCCAGGGGATCATCTTTTGCGACTTCGGCATTATCATATGAATGCGTTATCCCCCAGGTTAGCGGTTCTTTGAGAATAAATTTCAATGCATTCTTGTTAGGTGTTCCTTCTATATCCGCTATTTTTGGCATTTGGTCTTTTGTTAACAATTAACTGTCTATCTAAGCTGGATCTTGACGCCCAAACCTAACC
>JAJFJI010000237.1 GCA_021774205.1 Nitrosomonas sp. | reverse complement strand
TTCGGTACCCACAGCGCAAAGAACTTGTCTGACCCAGTGTGTATTTGGCAATCTTTACAGTAGCAGAAAGCAATATTTATCGGATCCCCTTCATAACTATATTCAATATTGCCACAAGCACATTTACCATGTTTTCTATTTGCCATTTGATTGCCCCCTATTGAAGGATATGTTGTTGAGTTAAGACTCAAGAAATATATCTGAGAATAGTCGTTGGTGGTTACCTAGGTTCTGTTGATATTTGGAAATGAGTGGTATTTGGAGATATATTTTTTAGCGAAAATTTATAAGATTTTGCAGGAATAGTTACGCATATTTCAAAAAATATTATCAATTTGCAGCCAAAAATAACCAAAATAACGTCATTCTCCAAAATGTCAACAGAGCCTAGGCCACAGCATTCAAAGCCTGGCTAATATCAGCAATGATATCGTCGATATTCTCAATACCCACTGAAATGCGCACAAGATCCATGCTGACCCCTGCGGCTAACAGTTCATCTTCACTTAATTGCCGATGCGTGGTAGAAGCTGGATGGCATGCTAAAGATTTAGCGTCACCAATATTCACCAAACGCAAAATCATTTTTAATGCATCAATAAACTGCACACCAGATTCAAACCCACCCTTGATGCCAAAACTTAAAATTCCAGAGGCTTTGCCGCCTGTGATCTTTTGGCAAGCTTGATAATATTCGCTACTGGATAGCGCCGCATAGTTAACCCATGCAATTTTGGCATGGTTATTCAGATAGGTGGCCACCTTCTCAGCATTCTCACAATGCCTTTCCATACGCAAGCCCAAAGTTTCAAGGCCTTGCAAAATCAGAAATGCATTAAAAGGAGACAATGCGGCCCCCATATTGCGCAATGGAACGACTCGGCAACGTCCAATATATGCAGCAGGACCTAATGCCTCAGTATAAACAACACCGTGATAGGAAGGATCCGGTTCATTTAATATAGGAAATTTATCTTTATTCGCCACCCAATCAAACTGCCCAGAATCTATGATCGCGCCACCAATGCAGGTGCCATGTCCGCCAATATATTTAGTTAGCGAGTGAACCACAATATCGGCACCTAATTCAAAAGGGCGGCACAAGTAAGGAGTCGCCACCGTATTATCAACAATTAACGGAATCCCAAATTTATGCGCAATTGTTGCCAAACGTTCAATATCAACCACATTACCCGCTGGATTGCCAATTGACTCGCAAAAGACAGCTCGGGTGTTCATGTCAATTGCTTTCTCTATACCGTCATAATCCTCATATGACAACAGTCGAACATCAATACCCTGTCTAGGCAGTGAATGGGCAAAAAGATTATAGGTTCCGCCATATAATTGACTGGTGCTGACAATATTAGTGCCTACTTCGCAGATACATTGAATCGCATAAGTAGTTGCCGCCATGCCAGATGCAACCGCTAATGCGCCAACTCCACCTTCCATTGCAGCCAAACGTTGCTCCAAAACGTCCGTCGTCGGATTCATAATCCGTGTATATATATTCCCCTGTACCTTAAGATCGAATAGATCTGCACCGTGCTGGGTATCGTCAAATGTGAAAGAAGTTGTTTGGTAAATGGGTACGGCAGCGGCTCTGGTTGTGGCTTCCGATTTATAAGCATGATGTAATGCCAGCGTTTCAAGTTTCATAATCGATACTCTCGTCTCATTGAAAATAGTTTCAAATGCAAAAAATTAATTCAACCCAAAAATACCTGTGTAATGGCCGATTGTTTTCGGGAACGATTATTGAGTTTATCAGTTATTTTGCGCTCAATCTTATGTATCAGTGTCAACCAGGATTCTCTCCTGGTCAGCGAGACGATTGCTGGTTTTAAGCAATACCCCAGTAAGTTATGGTTGTGTTTTCATTCTTGGCTAATGGTTGCTTACATAAGTCCTGCTTTCCTTAATACATGAATCTGGTATCGTTGTTCATGTGCAAACTGTATTTAGGCTATAAAGACTGCTTCAACATTTTGTTTAATGAATAATCAAACTTTAAAACTACGCCGCGTTGCCATTGATACCTATCACGAAAACGTGGCCTATCTGCACCGTGAATGTGCGGTATACCGGGCAGAGGGTTTTCAGGCGTTGTCGAAAATAAAAATTAGCGCCAATGGCAATAAGATACTCGCGGTATTGAACGTGGTTGACGATGATTCTATTGTTACACCCATGGAATTGGGTCTTTCAGAGCAGGCCTATCATCAACTCAATGTGGATGAGCAATGTCTCATCAGCGTCGATCATGCTGAATATCCGGCTTCCATGGATGCGGTGCGCCGAAAAATTAATGGTGAGCGGCTCACGCTAGAAGATTTTACGTCGATCGCTAATGATATTGCTGAAAGCCGCTATTCAAAAATGGAAATGGCAGCGTTTTTGGTTGCGTCAGGACAAAATAGTTTGGATCGTGATGAAGTTTATTTCCTCACCCGGGCGATGTTGCAATCCGGTCAAAGGCTAAACTGGTCAGAACTATTGGTTGCCGACAAACATTGTATTGGCGGTGTCCCCGGCAATCGCACATCTATGGTAGTGGTTCCCATTGTCGCTGCACATGGCATGCTTATTCCAAAGACATCCAGTCGCGCGATTACTTCGCCTGCGGGTACCGCAGACAGCATGGAAATACTTGCTAGGGTTAATCTTTCGCCAGAAAAATTGCATGATATTGTTCGTAAACAACGCGGCTGTTTGGCTTGGGGAGGTACCGCGCGTCTCGCGCCAGTGGACGATATCCTTATTTCTGTAGAAAGACCACTGGGTATTGACTCGCAAGGACAAATGGTGGCGTCGATTTTATCCAAAAAACTCGCTGCTGGTTCAACTCATTTACTCATTGATATTCCGGTTGGCCCCACCGCAAAAGTCCGGCATATGCGTCAAGCATTGGCGTTAAGAAAATTGTTTGAGTTTGTGGGCGATCAGCTCAATATTCATTTGGAGGTGATAATTACCGATGGACGACAACCCATTGGGCGCGGCATTGGCCCCACGTTGGAAGCTAGAGATGTCATGATGGTTTTGGAAAATAATCCGAAAGCGCCCGAAGATTTGCGTCAAAAGTCATTGGAACTGGCAGGGAGAATCATTGAGTTTGATCCTGATGTGCGCGGCGGTCGGGGTTATGCTATTGCGCGGGACATTCTTGATTCGGGAAGAGCGCTGGCAAAAATGAATGCCATTATTCAGGCTCAAGGTGCATATCCCATAGATTTTACACCAGGTGAACATTGTTTTGAAATCAAAGCGAGATGTTCTGGCATCGTTACCATTATCGATAATTTACAAATGGCAAAAATTGCGCGTATTGCTGGCGCGCCAATAGATAAAAAAGCGGGTGTCGATCTCATTCGCAAAACCGGTGATAAGGTCACAAAAGGCGAGGTTATTTATCGCATCCATGCTGAATTTATGTCTGACTTCGAATTTGCAAAAAAATTGGTTGCTCAAAATGATGGTTATACTATTGGAAAAAAAGAAGATATTAGCAAATACGATGTTTTTTCATAAAGTGAGAAGTACTTGGTTATGTTAGTGGTTGGTTTTGATGATTATCAGCAGCAAGCAAAAACACTTGCAGAAGCGTTGCGGGCGGATTATCAAGAAATTTGTCGTCATATCTTTCCAGATGGTGAAAGCCTGATTCAGGTACCCGCAGAATTGCCAGCGCATGTAATATTGGTCAGAAGCCTCGACCAGCCCAATAACAAGATTATTGAGTTATTGTTTAGCGTTTCGGCTTTACGAAAACACGGTGCAAAACGGATTACATTGGTAGCGCCTTATTTATGTTATATGCGTCAGGATACGGAGAATCGTCCGGGTGAAGCAGTGAGCCAACAAGTTATTGGAAAACTACTCGCTGATAATTTTGATGATGTAATTACCGTTGATCCACATTTGCATCGTGTGTCGAAACTTTCTCAGGCCATACCCATTCAGAATGCATTGGCAATTTCTGCTGGCGACGCAATCGGACAATTCTTAAAAAATATGCTTAAAGAAGGTGTATTAGTTGGTCCCGACAGCGAATCTGAACAATGGG
>JAJFJI010000236.1 GCA_021774205.1 Nitrosomonas sp. | reverse complement strand
GAAGTATCGTGAATTGTGTCGGGGACAAGTTCTCGGTGGGCCACTCCGTAACTTTTCAACTTATCAGTGATGATTTTCCTCGGTTCATTTCGGCATTTCTTGAGAAACCGCTTGAAGAAGCGCTTAGCAGCTTTACCATCTCGACGAGCTTGCAGAAAAATATCGACCACCTCTCCGTCCTGGTCTATTGCTCGCCACAAATACCGTTGCTTGCCTTGAATCTTTACGAATACTTCATCAAGGAAGAATGTATCTCCATATCCCTGGTGTTGGTGCCTCAGCTTCCTAGCATATTTTGGACCAAACTTGATGCACCATAGACGAATTGATTCATGGGTTACAACGATCCCCTTTTCAGCCAACAGGTCTTCGATGTCACGATGGCTTAAGTTAAATCGATGATAGAGCCACACAGCATGCTGAATGATTTCAGATGGGAATCGATGGCGTTTGTATAAGGTCACTGGACTATTCATTCCGCCATTGTCACTCAGAAGCAATTTAATTAAATTGGCAGTACCCTCAGGCCCGATCTACGTCGATCATGGCACTTACAACAGCGGTCCATGTTTTAGCGATATTGTCGAGATTGTAGCCACCACCACCCAGCGCCACCATGTGGCCACCGCAAAACTCGTTAGCAATCCGGCAAACGTTTGTCACTGCATGTTTATGTACATGCTCGGTGTAAGCCATGTGTGTTATCGGGTCATCATATATGCTGTCAGCACCACACTGTATTAATATAAACTCCGGTTTACTTGTGCGTATAAATTCTTCGGCACGTGGCCATAACTTCATAAATAATTCATTACCCGCACCAGGCGGCATCGGGATGTTCAGCTTGGTACCTTCGGCGTCGCAGTTCCCGGTCTCGGTGATATTTCCTGTCCCCGGATACAGAAAGTGACCGTCTTCGTGGAAATCAACAAAAATCAGGTCGGGATCATTTTCAAAACTGTAGAATACACTATCGCCATGGTGCGCATCGATATCGATATATGCAATCCGGTTGATGTTGTGCTTACGGCGTAGATATTCAATGGCAATACCGCAATCATTGATGACACAAAATCCTGCTGCAATATGACGTCGCGCATGATGCAGGCCGGCAATAGGTATGAATGCTCTTGTATATTCTTTGTTAACAAGACGATCAATAGCGTTGCATACTGTACCCGCGACCGTAAGGGCTGCTTGATACATGCCAATAAATGCCGGTGTATCTCCTTGGTCAAGAAAACCGCCGCCAAACTTTGACATGTTTTTAACTTTCTCGATGTACTCATGTTCGTGAAACAGCTCAAGAACTTTTTGTGTGGCCGTAACGGGTTTCAGGATGTCAACATTTTGATCAAGAGCTTTCTTGTACAGTGCTTTGCTGAAAGCACGATGGCGTAGTGGGCCAAAGGGATGGTTGTCTCCGAATGCGTAACGTGCAAGTTCATCACCAAGGTAAACGCAGCATGAATATTTTGCTTTCATTGTCTAGGTACTGCTAGGTTAACTGTATCTGAGTGATAATAGCAGAGTGAACAATTCAGCGACCCTATAAATGCTATCGCATTCCATTTGAAGTCTCAGCATACAGTTTATGCTAAATCATCGGTTTAACTTAAGCCTCGTGATATTGAAGATCTATTGGCTGAAAAGGTGATCGTTGTAACTCATGAATCGACTCGGCTGTGGTGTATCAAGTTTGCCCTTCAATATACCAGAAAGCTGAGGCGTTGATACAAAGGACACAGTCAATAGACTATCTGCGTGAGTATGGGCTAAAGTAGAGCTTTGTTCGCCCATCATTACCGACCCAAAACCTAAAAATACGGCGATCAGTGGCATCAGTGGTAAGTCCAAGAAAGATATGGCTCCTTGGCCAGGGCTCGAACCTGGGGCCTGCGGATTAACAGGTGTTATAACCACCTGTTTTTATTAATATTGTACTCGCTACTGCTCGCTAATACACGCCAATGCTCGTCAGATTTGTCACGTTTCTTTTTTTAGCAATGGTTAGCCACCTATGACTTGTCATAACAGGCTGGCATAGCCAGTCAGTTCCGATAGATTCACAACAGCAAAGCTTTTGTGCCTATTTAATACATTTTGTATAGACTGCAAATTGCAATGACTGTCACGGTTGACATGTTGACTAGTTTAATAATGTTGACAAAGAATGATCTGTCAATCAGCGCTGAAAAGTTATTAGACAAAAACGATTTATTGTCATTAATTTCTATGGCATGTTTCAAAAGTAACTACTCGCCGTATACTTGATTGGCTTTGCCAGCCAGTGTTATTTGAATCGCGATAAGTGGGTTATTCCCTTGTTGGCCCATGGATTGCTAATAGCTTGAAATTCGGTAGTAGGCATGTATGTATTTGCTTGTTCTGAAACAGCCCGAAGCCATTTTGTTCGGAAGCAGGAAATGATTTTTACAGATTTAAGCACCGAAAAAAATGTATAAAAACCAACTAACCAACTAAACTACCAAAGACCCAATGAAATGAAGTCTTCGTATCTGAGAGTGGTTTGATTGCATGTTGAATACATGGATTATACTAAGAGCTCAGTGAAACAACACCAAAGCGTTGTTACACTGTTAATAATCGTAACCACTTTGCCTTTTCCGATGTCAGAAAACTGATTGCTCAGGCCGCATTCGATAAAGATTTTGTTATCTCTTGCCCTGAACTTGGTAAACCCCCGAAGAATTCTTTCATCAGCGCTCTATTGCGGATGGTTGCTTAAGGGGAAATTTATGGTTCAGGCCAAAATGGTGAAACTTCAGTTGTTTTATTATTGCGATTAAAGAGTAAGTTTTTCTAACACCAAAGAAAGGAGAGAAATCACAAAAACATTTAGCAAAACAGCCATTCTTCTCACGATGTTTCTAGCTTTTAGTGCTTAATGCTGAAATGTGGCGTTCTTATGAATACTATAGCAAAGCAGATGGAGAATATCGTTATGGTATCGTGAAAGGGAATGACCGTATTCCACTCAATGAAGCAAATCGCAAAAAGGCAGATAAGGCCGCAAAAAAATTAAACAAAATTGACAAAAAAGATGACAAATCAGTTAGAGACCTAAATGAACCTGGCTGCAATGAACCAGGCGTAGTGTGTTGATTTCGAATTTGAATTTATTCTAACAGGATAATGGATAACAGGGGGTACTGCCAAGTTAACTGTATCTGAGCGACAATAACGAAATGAATCGTAGCGATCTTATATAACCCAAGCCACTGTCTATATCGGCCAGCCATTATCAGAATTTGAGAAAGGGGTCTTTGCGCCTTGGGAAAAGGTGACGTTAGCATAAAGACTGCAATTTCAGTGTTGGGTGCCTTGTGAGAGTTAACTTGGCAATACCGAGTAAAGAAATTCAGTATTTATCCAAACTTTCAAGAAAAGTTAAAAATTTACTGCGGTATCTGTAATTATGCCCCCAAAACACATCGGTATGTTTTCCTTCTGGTATTCTCCAGAAAACTTTCGGTTCAGCCAGTTTCTCAAATATCAAGTCACCAAATATTGGTTCAACGATCCTATCCTTCTGCCCATGAATAACGAGAACAGGAACAGGTGATAATGATTCCAAGTTTTCGGGAACCCAGCGATCACTCCATAAAACATAACTCAGCGGCTGTATCGGCCAGGTCAACCAGTGATGGGATAGCTTAGCGCGGGCTATTCGCTGAAAAGAATCAAAAGTGCTGTCTGCAACCACTAATCTTAAATTGGTCTCGGCTTTTTTATCAATGGCCGTCCGTAAGGCAATAATTCCACCCATGCTTTGTCCATAGATGATAATTGGACCATCGTCGACTTTATGCTTATTTACCCAATCAACTGCTGCATGGCCTGATTCGAGGCAACTTTTCGGTGTTGGTTTTCCCTCTGAATGCCCAAAACCGGGGTAATCAAAAATAAAGAGGTTATAGTTACCAGCACTAATCCAGGCCAATTGAAGGAAATGCGAAGTCAAGTTTTCAGCATTACCATGAAAGAAAATGATTGTTGCTTTTGCTGGAGATTTTTGGGCAGGAAACCACCAGCCATGCAGCCTTCTTTGAGCAGCGTCTGTGAAAAAATCATTTTCTGGTACATATCCCGCAGCTTTTGGGTTAAAGAAGCGATTCTTATTATCGGGATGATAAAGTAAGCTTGAACAACCGTTAAGTAGTAACAGGGAAGAAAAAAGCAAGTAATAAAATCGAATGATCACTCTGCTCATTTGCAGTGCATCCTGTAACTTGCCCCAAGAAAAGCAGACATTTGGTCACGAATCACGGACAAAAGCATAATTCGGAACCTTGTGAATTCTTATGATTTAGCAAAAGGACTACGATACCGTGTTCTAGAACGAGAGGCACGAGCTGCTTCAAACGCTGAATCATACCGGCCCAAAACTGCTGATTACAACTACTGGCACTGTCAAGTTAAGTCAAATTTGGCTGATTTCTGCCACTGGCTAACATTTTGAATGCAGAGCAATCAATGAGTTAGAAATTTGACTGTCTACTATTTTTATTCAAATTTACTTAACTTGGCAATACCTTTTGCACAGTACAGGTTGACATGGAAAATGCAGCGCATATTTTAGTTGAAGCGCTCATCGTAACCGCCATTATAGTTTTAAAAATCGGTATTTGGGAGAGGTATGTTGCAGCAATTTCAACTTCTAGAGATCTAAACGAGTAAATTCTTTTAAATCGTTTAGCAATAAGGAATAGTCAGAATAAAGATAAGCCGTGTATGGATTGGTGCTGGCAGAATGACGCAAGAATGTCATATCATTCATGTAGGTCGGTAGTAGAGCTAGTACAAAAAAAGACGGTGGATTCCTGTCCACCGTCTTTTATAATACCAAAGGTATTTGGGTTATCTTGTAGCCTGATTAAAATGTTCTAGAGCATCTTTCGCAGCTTGCTTAGCTGCAT